>QHSM01000022.1 GCA_003221595.1 Candidatus Rokuibacteriota bacterium
GCCGACGAACTTGGAGACGCCGGCGCGCCACGACTCGTGCAGGAGCTGCGTGCCCATCAGGAGGTTGTCGTAGAAGAACTCGGCCGGATGCGCCCGATTGGCGCCGATCCCGCCGACCTTCGCGGCCAGGTGGATGACCAGGTCGGGGCCGGTGTCGCGGAGCACGCGCTCGATGTCGGCGAGCCGACGGAGGTCGTAGTCACGGCTCCGGGGGACCACCACGGTGCGGCACCCGCGCGCCTCGAGCGCCTCGACGACGCGCGAGCCGAGAAAGCCGGCGCCGCCGGTCACGAGCACGCGGCGGTCATCCCAGAAGCCGCGCCCGGCGGCCGCGCTCATCCGATCCCCGCCGCGCTCCCGGCCGCGGACGGCGGCGAGGCGAGCTGACGAAGCGTGAGAATCTTCTCGCGCGGCACGTTCAGCCGCGCCAGCTCCGCGACGTGCTGCTCCGGGTGATCGAAGGCCGCCACGATGACGCCGTCGAACTCCTCGCCGAGGATCTCGGCGATCGCGCGCACCGGAAAGCCGAGGAAGTGGCCGTTGGCCTCCCGGGCGAAGACGCCGACGGGCTCGAGCCCGAATTCCTTGAGCGTCAGATAGGCGAGCTCGGCCGGCTCCCCGGTGCCGTAGAGCACGATGCGCTTGACGCCGGCGCTCGCGAGCTGGCTCAGCGACTCGCGAAGGGTCTGCCGCGAGCGGCGGTACACGTGAATCGAGTAGGCCATGTGCTCGTAGGTCAGTCGGCCCTTCTCGGCGATGCCCTTGGGCGTGAGGAGGTACCGGAGGCGCTTGCCCGCCGCCGGCTTCTTCGGGAACTCGACGATCTTGATGGACCCCTTGCGGGCCAGGCGCTTGAGCAGCAGGTTGGTCAGGCCGAGCGCCACCCCCAGACGCTGGGCGAGCACCCGCTGGCTCAGGGGCCGGCCCTCACCGATGGCGGTGAGGATCTCGAGGTCGCGCTCGGCGTTGCGTTCCACGGGTACGGTCAGGCGGCAGGGCGCCGATGAGTGTTCATCATTTGAACGTTCAGTACTTGAACATGCCCGGCCCCGGCCCGTCAAGAATTTTTCGCGCTGCCGAGTAAAACTCCCCTGAAGTCACGGGGTTGCCTATAATCGGCCGCGGTGACTTCGGACGGGAGCCGGTACACGATCGAGGACCGCGGGAGCGAGCGCGTCCTCCGGGTCGGGGGGCGCGAGCACCCCACCTACTACACCGAGCGCCTCATCCGGATGCTGATCGAGCGCAAGGGCGTCGAGCGCACTCCCCTCTACTTCCCGTTCAAGGAGACGCGGGGCCGCTACTTCCTCGAGCGCCTCTTTACCTACCTGGCGGCGCGCGGAGCCGCCGGGCTGGCCGTGCTCGAGGTCGGCTGCTCCTTCGGGCACATCACGGAATACCTGAACGATCAGCCCCTGGTCGCCACGATCGACTCGTTCGACGTCGACCCGGACTTCGTGGAGATGGCCCGCGCCAAGGTCGAGGATCTCCGCCTCTCGAAGGTGAGGCGTCTCCTCGATTTGACCGACGACGAGACCACCCGGCTCCCGTTCCCCGACGGGAGCTTCGGTCTCGTCCTGGCGATCGGGGTCGTCGAGCATCTCGCGCCCGAAGGCCGGTCCCGTCACGTGAACGAATGGTGGCGCGTCGTCGCCCCCGGGGGCCACCTCGTCGTCCTGGACACGCCGAACCGGGCCTTTCCGCTCGAGACGCACTCGGTCGGCCTTCCCGCGATCCAGTGGCTGCCCCCGCGAATCGCGTTCGCCTATGCGCGCCTGGCGCGGGCGCAATTCCGGGGCGTCTCGTTCGAGCAGTTCGACCGGCACGGGGCGTGGCGCAACGCCTGGCTGCGGGAGTGCCTTCCGGCGGGCGATCGGACGGCTCTGCGGGACGTGACCGAGGAGGCCGGCTACGGCTGGCGGTTCTTCCGGGACACCGCGCGCTCGCGCACGCGGCGCGCCCTCTTGCCCCTGTTCGGGATGGCGTGCGGGGCGCTGCGGCTGCTCGGACTGCCGCCCTCGCTGGCGTTACCCTATTTCAACATCGTGCTGAGGAAGAGCGGGGACCCGGCGCTCCGCTGACGGTCGCCGGGCGCGATCCGGCTACTCGCCGACCACCTGGATGCTGATCTCCCGCTTCCGCGGGCCATCGAGCTCGGCGAAGATGACCGACTGGAACCGGCCGAGCGTCAGCTCGCCGTTGTTGACGGCGACCGCGACATTGCGGCCGAGCAGCGCGGCGCGCAGGTGCGAGTGGGCGTTGCCGCGCTCGCAATCCGACACGCGGGGGTCGTCGTGGCGGTAGCCGCCGCGCTCCGGGACGAGCCCTTCCATCAGCCCCTTCAGATCGTCGATCAACGCGCTCTGGAACTCGTTGATGAACACCGCGCAGGTCGTGTGGAGCGTGTTGATGAGCGCGATGCCGGTCGTCACGGCGAACTCCTGGACCGCGTCGCGCACCAGCTTGGTGATGTCGGAGATCTCGGTGCGCTCGTAGGTGGAAAGTGTGAAGGACGTGCTGTAAACCTTCATCGTCTGCTCTCTCCGCGGCGCACCGCTTGGATTGGCCTACCCTCTCCCAGCCGACTACGCCGAATCAAGCGTTACGATACCGACATATTTCCGGGAATGTCAATTCTTAGTTGGCCAGAGTCGCCGTCGTCGAAACGAATTCCCCACCAGATTCGGCCGGTTGCGCTCACGCCGTCTTCGGGTCGATCAGGTCGCGCAGCCCGTCCCCGAGGAGATTCAGCCCGAGCACGGTCAGCGCGATCGCGCCGCCCGGGAACACGGCGAACCACGGGTTGAGGGAGAGAAAGCTCTGGGCCTCGCGGAGCATGAGGCCCCAGGACGGGTGCGGCGGCTGCGTCCCGAGCCCCAGGTACGCCAGGCCCGCCTCCGCGAGGATCGCGATGGGAAAGCTGGTGGTGGCCTGGACGATCAGCGGGGCCAGCGTGTTCGGCAGGATGTGACGCGCGATCAGGCGCCGATCGCCCGCGCCGAGCGCGCGCGCGGCGAGGACGAACTCGCGGGCCGAGAGCTCCAGGAAGCCGGCGCGGGTCAGCCGGGCGAAGGCCGGCACGAAGGCGATGCCGATGGCGACCATGCTGATGCCGATTCCAGGCGCGAACACCGCCGCGAAGAGCAGCGCGGAGAGGATCGCCGGGAAGCCCTGGATCGCATCGATCAGGCGCATGAACGCCTCGTCGATCCACCCTCCCGTGTAGCCGCTGAGGATGCCGATCGATATTCCCATGGCGGCGCCGATGCCGACGGCGATCACGCCGACCGCGATGGAGACGACGGCGCCCGTCATCACCCGCGAGAGCACGTCGCGGCCGTACTGGTCGGTGCCGAAGGGGTGCGCCGGCGACGGCGCCTGGAGCCGGCTCGGGATCGACATCGCCAGCGGATCCTGCGGCGTGTAGAGAAGGCTCAGCGCGGCGGTCGCGATCAGGAGCGCGGTGATCGCCGCGCCCAGCACGAACGTCAGGTGGCGGAGCGGTCGCCGCCGGATCACGAGCTAGTCATACCGAATGCGGGGATCGAGCACCCCGTAGAGCAGGTCGACGACGAAGTTGATCAGCACGATCGTCGACGCGACGAACAGGATCACGCCCTGCACGAGGGGGAGGTCGCGGGCGGTGATGGCGCCGAGCACCAGGCGCCCGAGACCCGGCAGCGCGAACACCGATTCGAGGATGATCGCGCCGGCCATGAGCTGCCCGAGCTGGAGGCCGGCCACGGTCGCGATCGGGATCATGGCGTTCCGGAGCGTGTGCTTGCCCAGCACCGAGAGCTCGCTCACGCCCTTGGCGCGCGCGGTGCGCACGTAGTCCTCGCCCAGGACGTCCAGCACCGAGGAGCGCGTCGCCCGTACGAGGACCGCCGTCTGGAACAGCCCGAGCGCGAACGCCGGCAGGAGCAGCGAGCGCACGCCGGGCCAGAGCCCGCTCGACCAGCCGGCGAAGCCACCGGACTCCACCCAGCCCAGGTGCACGGAGAACAACAAGATCAGGAGAAGGCCGGCCCAGAATCCGGGGACGGCGATACCGATCTGCGAGACCAGCATCGCCAGATAGTCCCCGGCGCGGCGGTGGCGGCGAGCGGCATACAGGCCGAGGGGCAGCGCCGCCGTCGTCATGAGCGCCGCGGCCATGAGCGTGAGCGGAATGGTCACCGGCAGCCGGCTCAGGATCAGCCGGCCGACCGGCACGTCGTACTGCAGGGACACGCCGAGATCGCCGCGGAGCGCGCGCGCGAGCCACTCGCCGTACTGGACGGCGATCGGGCGATTCAGCCCCAGCGCCTCGCGCAGACGGGCGGCCGCCTCCGGGCTCCCCTCCGGGCCGATGATGACGAGAGCCGGATCGCCGGGGAGCACGCGGACCACGACGAACACCAGCGCGGAGACGAAGAAGAGGGTCGCGGCGAACGCGGCGGCCCTTCTCGCGATGTACCGCCGCACGTGCCTACGCGGTCGTTCCGGCTACTTCGCCCACGCGACCTCGGAGAGATCGTTCGCCGGCAGCGGCAGGTCTTTCCAGACACCCTGCAGGCCCTTCTTGGTCACCGCCAGCCGCGGGTAGATGTACAGCCACACGACGGGCGCGTCCTCCACGAGCTTTCTCTGCATCTTCACGTACAGCGCGCGGCGTGCCCGGTCGTCGACGGTCGTCTCCGACTCCTTGAAGAGCTTCTGGAAGTCCGCGTTGTCGTAGCGGAAGTAGTACTTCGGGTTGGCGTAGTTGCCGATGTCCCACGCCTCGGCATGGCCGATGATCGTCAGGTCGTACTCCGCGTCCTTCCACACGCGCGAGAGCCACTGGCTCCACTCGATCTGCTCGATCCGGACCTTGACACCGATCTTCTGGAGCTGGTCGGTGAGCACCTCGCCGGTCCGAATGGAGTAGGCGTATTGCGGCGAGACGCGCAGGACCGTCTCGAAGCCGTTCGGATAGCCCGCATCGGCAAGAAGCCTCTTGGCCCGGGCCGGGTCGTACGGCACGGCGCCCGCCATGTCGACGAAGTAGGGATTGAGCGGATCGACATTGGTGCCGAGCACGCGACCGAGACCGAACATCGCGCCCTTCACCACGTCGGGCTTGTTGATCCCGTGGGTGACGGCGCGCCGCACCCGCACGTCGGCGTAGGGCTTGCGCGAGTTGTTCATCGACAGGATGACGTCGTTCGTCGTCTCGCCGAGGATCACCTGGAACCGCGAATCCTTCTGGAGCTCCGGGACGTGCTCGGGCCCGAGGCCGAACATCGTGGCGTCGATGTCGCCGGCCTTCAGGGCGGCGAGCGCCGCGTTGGGGTCCGCGATGAACCGGTAGGTGACGCGGTCGAGCTTCGGGAGCCCCTTGACGTGGTAGTCGGGGTTCTTCACCAGCACGATGCGGTCGCCGCGCACCCACTCGGCGAGCTTGAAGGGGCCGGTCCCGATCGGCTCGCTCTTCAGCGTGTCGACGGCCTCGCGTGGATAGATGACCGATCCCTGCCGAGCCAGGTTCAGGAGGAAGTTGGCGGTCGGGGTCTTGAGCGTGAAGGTGATCGTGTAGTCGTCCTTCACGATGATGTCGCTGATCGCCGAGTAGTAGCCGGGATAGGGATGCTTCGTCTCGGGATTCATCGCGCGATCGAAGACGAACTTCACGTCGGCGGCGCGGAGCTCGCGGCCGTTGTGAAACCGGACGCCGCGCTTGAGGAAGAAGGTGTAGTTCCGGTCGTCCGAGGTGTGCCAGCGATCCGCCAGCCACGGCACGATCTTGCCGTGGCGATCCACCTTGACCAGACACTCCTGCACGTTGTAGAGGACCACCCCCGCCGTCGCGGAGGCCGGCGTGGCCGTGAGATCGAGCCCGGGCGGCTCCGTGGTGACCTGGACGACGAGGTTCTGCGCGGGAGCCGCCCCGGGCGATACGATGAGGCCGAGCGCAAGCGCCGCCAGCACGCAGCCGGCGGCCGTTCTAGCCCTTGGACGCAGCCCTGAAATACTCAACGGTGCGCCGGAAGCCCTCGTCGAAGTCGACCAGCGGCGCGTAGCCCAGGAGCCGCTTGGCCTTCGAGACGTCCGCGAGCGTGTGCGGCACATCGCCGGCACGCGCCGGGGTGTGGTGCCGTTCCAGGCGCCGGCCCACGAGGACCTCGAGCCGGGTGATGATCTCGAGCAGGCTGACCCGGCTCCCGCAGCCCACGTTGAAGGCCTCTCCGCCTACCCCGGGCGCCTTGGCGGCGAGCAGGTTGGCCTCGACCACGTTGTCGATGTAGGTGAAGTCGCGCGACTGCGAGCCGTCGCCGTGCACCTCGAGCGGCCGGGCGCGAATCGCCCACAGGATGAAGCGGGGAACCACCGCGGCGTACTCCGACTTGGGGTCCTGGCGCGGCCCGAACACGTTGAAGTATCGCAGCCCGACCGTCTCGACGCCGTAGAGCCGGGTCCAGATGGCCGCGTACTGCTCGCCCGCCGCCTTCGAGGCCGCGTAGGGCGAGAGCGGCGCCACCGGCTGGTCCTCGCGCTTGGGCAGATCCGGCCGGTCGCCGTAGACCGACGACGACGACGCGTAGACGACCCGCGGCACGCGGCAGCGGCGCGCCGCCTCCAGCACGTTGAGCGTGCCGCTCACGTTGTTCTCGTTGGCGCCCAGCGGGTCCTTCACCGAGCGCGGCACCGACCGCATCGCCGCCTGGTGGAAGATGACGCGGGCCCCGCGCGCGGCGCGCAGAACCGTCGGCAGGTTACGAATGTCCCCGCGGACCACCTCGAGCTGGCGCCGGTATCGCGCCGCGAAGGGCAGATTGGCGCGCGCTCCGCTCGAGAAGTTGTCGAGCACACGGACGCGCGCGCCATTCATGAGGAGCCGCTCCACGAGGTGCGAGCCGATGAATCCGGCGCCCCCCGTCACGAGCGCGAGGTCTTGCACGCGTCGATTGTATCACCGCCGCGCGGTCGCCATGCGTGGTCCGTCGCTTGACACTCCGGAAACCGCCGCGCTAGGGTTGGCGACGTTCAGATGACTCCGCGCGGCTCGGGCCTCCTGTCGGTGATCGTTCCAGTCCTCAACGAGGAGGACAATATTCCCGAGCTGGTTCGCCGGCTCAAGGCGGCGCTCGACGACGGCCTGCCGTTCGACATCATCTTCGTCGACGACGGAAGCACCGATCGGACGTGGCGCCTTCTGAAGTCGCTGCACGCGGAGGACCCCCGGATCAAGTCGATCCGGCTGGCCCGGACATTCGGCCATCAGGCGGCGATCTCGGCCGGGCTCCGGGCCGCCACCGGCGACGCCGTCGTCGTGATGGACGGCGACCTGCAGGACGCGCCCGAGGTAGTGCCGGAGTTCGTCAAGCGCTGGCTCGACGGCGACGACGTCGTGTATGCCATACGACAATCGCGGCAGGCGTCGTGGCCCAAGCGCGTCGCCTACCACGTGTTCTATCGTCTG
>QHSM01000781.1 GCA_003221595.1 Candidatus Rokuibacteriota bacterium
ACCAGCGCCACCTCGCCGGCGGACCGGTTCACGTTCGTGGTGACTCAATCCACTTCGAAGTGCATCGCTACCCAGCCCACGCTCACCGGCAGCAACGGGTCGACGTGGGTCGACATGAATGCCGGCCTCAGCATCTCCTTCACGCCTGGCGCTGACGGCTACGCGATCCTCGGCGGCAACGCCGACCTCTGGACCGCCAACACCGGCTTCAACCAGGACATGGGTATCGCAGTGACAGGCACCGGGTTCCCGACAAGCGCGGGTCAGCCCGAGGCATGGAAGGAATCCGGCGGCTTCGCCGGCACCTTCTCGCCGAACGCCGCCTTCGTGCAGACCGTCATCCCGGTCACGGGCGGCCAGGCCTACACGGCCAGGCTGGTCTGGAAGGCCAACAAGGCCGACTCCGGCAGCATCTACGCGGGCGCCGGTCCCATCAATGGCACCTTCAGCGAGACCTGCGTCAACTTCCGGCTGGTCACGTCGCTGCCCTCGGTGGTGGCGAAGTCCAGCACCAACCAGTTCCACCTCATCAACAGCAACGGCTCGGCGTGGCAGGACATGGACACGACCAACCTGGGCCTCGCCTTCACGCCCACCGCGGCCGGCGTGATCCTGGTCAGCGGCAACTCCGACCTCTGGACCAGCACCAAGGGCTTCAACCAGGACATCGGCATCTCGATCTCCGGCGGCGGTTACCCGACAACGGCCGGGCAGCCGGAAACCTGGAAGGAGTCGGGTGGATTCGGCGGCACCTTCTCGCCCAACGCCGCCTTCGTGCAGGGCTCGTTCGGGGTGTCCAGCGGCACCACGTACACCGTGAAGCTCCAGTGGGCGCGGCCATCGAGAAGGTGAGCACCAGCCAGTACACGCTGACCAGCAGCAACGGCAGCACGTGGCAAGCTGTCGACACCTTCACCTTCACCCTCAGCTACACGCCGATCAACGACTGCGAGGTCATCCTGGGCGGCAACGTCGACCTCTGGACCGCCAACAAGGGCTTCAACCAGGACATCGGCATCACGGTCAACGACACGAGCTTCCCGAGCAGCGCGGGCCAGCCGGAAGCCTGGAAGGAATCGGGCGGGTTCGCCGGCACCTTCTCGCCCAACGCCGCCTACGTCCAGATCACGACGCAGCTGTCCGGCGGCCACACCTACACCTTCAACCTGGTCTGGAAGACCAACAAGCCGGCCTCCGGCGCGACCATCTACGCCGGCGCCGGGCCCATCTCAGGCAAGTTCTCACCGACTCGACTGAGCCTGCAGCCCGTCGGCTGCTAGGTCGCCCGGGGTAGCCAACGGTTCCGCCTCGCGCGGACCCGTTGGCTGATCCTCGGATCGCTTGACAGAGCGCCGCTAGTGCTGTATCCCGGTGCAACTTCGGCAGTCGTCGGCGTCGCCAGCCGCGCTGGAGAGGGGCAAACCACCAGTTGTTGCGCCGAGTGCTCGCCCGCGGCGTTGCGGCAGCGCTGCTGGCCGCCATCCTCGGCGTCCCCGGGGCCGGCGCGGGTCTAGCCCGGTCCCAGGCTCGCACCACGAGCTCAGCGCCGCCGGCGGTCGACCTTCCCGCGCCGCCGCCGCGAGTCACGGCGCCCGCCGGCGGCGTCCCCGTCTCGTATCACCTGCCTCCGCGCCACCAGCCGGCGCTCGGCCAGCTCGCGTCGCGCCTACCGCTCAACCCGCTTGTCACGCTCGGCGGCACCTGGAACGAGATGGGCCCCAAGCCCATCTTCACCATCTACAGCGGCAACGTCTCGGGCATCGTTTCGGCGCTCGCGGTTGATCCCACCGCCCCCACCACCGTCTACGCCGGCGCGGTGGGGGGCGGGGTGTGGAAGACGAACGACGGCGGCGTGACGTGGGCGCCGCTCACCGACGATCAGCCTTCGCTCGCAATCGGCTCGCTGGCCATCGACCCCAGCAACCACCTCGTGGTGTACGCCGGCACAGGCGCCTTGTACGACGGAGGACAGCAGGACGGTGCCGGCATCCTGAAGTCGACCGACGGCGGCGCCCACTGGGCGGTGGTGGGCAACGGCACCGGCACCTTCACCCGGCACTCGGTCCACCAGCTGGTGATCGATCCGAGCTCCACGTCGACGATTTACGCCTCCACCGACCTCGGCATCCTCAAGTCGATCGACTCCGGAGCCACCTGGGCCGACATCGGTAGCTTCAGCCCGTTTGACGAGATCGTGATGGACGCCGGCACGCCCAGCACCATCTACGTGGCGAGCTCCGCAGGAATCACCAAGTCAACCGACGGGGGCGCGCATTTCTCCGCGGTCATGACCGGCCTGCCGGCGCCGAACGGGGCGGAGCGCATCTCGCTGGCCATCTCTCACTCCAACCCGAACCGGCTGTATACGGCCTGGGGTCAATTCGGCTTCAGCGGATGCACGGTTGGCGTGTGGCGCACGGACA
>QHSM01000023.1 GCA_003221595.1 Candidatus Rokuibacteriota bacterium
CGTCTCGACGAGGCGCAGACGATCGCGGTTCGAGGGTACGGGAGCTACTACACGCTCGACCTCTTCAACAACTTCACCTTCTATCTCAACGATCCCGTGAACGGCGACGAGATCACTCAGAGCGACCGCCGCTTCCTCGCGGGAGTCGACGCCCAGTACCAGTACAAGAGCAAGCCGTTCGGGGCGAGCCTCATCAGCACGGCCGGGTTCCAGTATCGGATCGATACCCCGCGCGTCGTGCTAGGAACATCCATCCAGCGCCACCGGACGGGGCGCACCCAGGACGTGAGCGTTGTCGAGCAGTCCTACGCGCCGTTCGTGAAGTTCGATCTCGTGCCGGTCCCCTGGCTTCGCTTCGTGACCGGGGTGCGCGGCGACATCTTCAGCTACGACGTGAACACCCGGGTGAACACGACCACCGACGATCTGAACGGCAGCGTCATCAAGGGGCGCCCGAACGTGAAGGCCAACCTCGCGCTCGGCCCCTGGTGGGATACCGAGCTCTTCGCCAACGTCGGCACCGGCTATCACAGCAACGATGCGCGCGCGGTGATCGCCGATCCCACCCTGACGGCTCTGCCGACGGCGCTCGGATATGAATTCGGCGTCCGGAGCAAGGTCATCCCACGGGTCGAGCTTTCGGCAACGTACTGGTTCCTCAACCTCGCGAGCGAGCTCGTCTTCGTGGGCGACGAGGGCACGACCGGCGGGGCGGTGCCGCTGGCCCCGCTCGTGACGGCCCGCACCGACGTGACGGTCCGCCTGCCGTTCGGGCTGTCCACCAGCTTCGCGATGCGGTACCTGGCCGACCGCTGGGCCGACGAGGAGCGAACGCAGACCGCGCGCGGCTATCTCCTCTTCGATCTGGTGGCCCGGTATCGCTACAAGTGGATCGAGGCTTTCTTCAGCATCGAGAACCTCACCAACATCGAGTGGCGCGAAGCCCAGTTCTACTTCACCTCACGTCTCGCCGGCGAGCCCGCCGCAGGCGTGCCCGACATCCACTACACCGCCGGCACCCCCCGCTCCTTCATGGCCGGCCTCACCGTCCGCTTCTAACCCCCCACCCCGCCGCACCCGCTGCGCGCGGCAACCGCGCCACAGCGAAGGTGCTGTGCGCAACGCCACTGGATGCGAACGTCGTCACTACAGGGTTCGCCGATCCGACGCTCACCAAGACAAGACCTCGCCCGATCCGCATCTGACGGTCCAGACGCTTGCGCGACGTAGTCCGGGGTTGGTGGGGGGCGGGGCGGTCCCCTCCCCGGCCCGTGTAGTCAGGGCTGTCCCGAAGTCCCGCTCACTAGATGATCGTGGAGGGCGAAGGCTATCGGGCCGCGGAGGGGACCGCCCCGCCCCCCACCAACCCCGGACTACTTAATCGCGACGGCTTTCACCTGTCGGAAATCGGTGAGCCCGGCGAGAGTCTTGAGCACGCCGTCCTGGACGAGCGTGGTCATCCCCTCGGCCCTGGCCATCTCGAGCATCTCGGCCACGCGCGCCTTGGCCTGGATGAGCCGCTTCATCTCGTCGGTCGCGATCATCAGCTCGTGGATGCCCAGGCGCCCGCGATAGCCGGTCTTGGAGCAGGAGGCGCAGCCCTTGCCGCGGTGCAGGACGAGCTCGTCGTACTTCAGATTCAGCGTCGCGAAGGCCTCCTCGCCGAACGCCTGCACAATCTCGTCGTACTCGGCGCGGTCGGGATGGTACTCGGACTTGCAGTCCTTGCAGATGCGCTTGACGAGCCGCTGCCCCAGGACGCCGAGCAGCGCGTCGGCGAAGTTGAAGGAGTCGCACCCCATGTCGAGCAGACGAATCACCGTCTCCACGGCGCTGTTCGTGTGCAGCGTGCTGAAGACCAGGTGGCCGGTCAGCGACGCCTCGATGCCGGTCGACGCCGTCTCCTCGTCGCGCATCTCGCCGACCATGATCACGTCGGGGTCGGCCCGCAGGAACGCCTGCGCTCCGGCTTGTTGATGTGGCCCAGCAGCGAATGGAGCGTGGTCGTCTTGCCCGAGCCGGTCGGACCCACGCAGAGGATGAGCCCGTAGGGCTTCTCGGCGACCTTCTTGATCTCGCGCAGGTTGCGCGGCGTGAGGTCGATCTTGTCGAGCGGGATCAGCTCGCTCGAGGAGAGCACGCGCATGACCACGTCTTCGTTCTGGTTGGCGGTGGGGATGGTGGCGACGCGGAGCTCGATCTCCCGGTCGTGCATCCGGAACTTGAACTTGCCGTCCTGCGGCTTGCGGCGCTCGGCGATGTCGAGCTGGGCCATGATCTTGATCCGCGCGACGATGGCCCGCCGGTAGGCGCCGGGAATCTTCTGATACTCGCTGCAGCCGCCGTCGATGCGATAGCGGATCACCGTGTCGCGCTGGGCGCCGTAGGGCTCGATGTGGATGTCGGACGCGCGCGCCTTGTAGGCATCCACGATGATCTGGTTGGCGAGGCGGATGACCGCGCTGTCGTTCTCGTCAAGCTCGCCGGCGCCGACGTCCAGCGTGTCGGCGACGTCCTCGTTCCGGAGATCGCCGAGAATCGTGCCGATCGAGTCCCGGCCGGCGCCTTCGCCGCTCACCTGGTTGAGGAAGAGCAGGATGTCCTTCCGGAGCCCGACCGCCCACTTGACCTTCCGGTTCTTCAGCGCCTGGCTGACGCTGTCCACCCGCTGCAAGTCTTGCGGGTTGTCGATCAGCACCACCACCGCGCCGTCTTCGCGCCGCAGCGGCAGCCAGAAGTTGCGCCGCAGGTACTCGAGCCGCAGGCCCTTCATGAGATCCGGCGGCGGCAGGATGCGCTCGTCGTACTCGACGAACGGGCACTCGTAGAACTGGCTCAGCGCGACCCCGACCTCACCCTTCGGTACCTTGTACTGCTCGATCAGGATCGACTCGACGTCGGTCTGGCGCCGCCGTGCCTCGGCCACCGCCGAGCTCAGCTCCTGCGGCTCGATCCGATGCTGGGCCAGCAGGTAGTCGAACTTGGTCTTGGGTCGGGACTGAGCCTGGATCAGCTCCTGGCTCTTGCTCAGCTGCGCCTGGTTGTTGAAGGCGATCCCGAGCGTCTTGGCGATCCGCGCGGCGCCGGTCTCGTCTTCCTTGGTGAACCGGGCCCCCCGCTTCTTGTTCAGCAGCTGGATGACGCCGATGGGCTTGCCCTCGTGCATGATCGGCATGCCCAGGATCTGCTGGGTCCGGAACCCGGTCTTCTTGTCCCAGGAGCTGTCGAAGGTGAGGGTCGGGGAGATCCGGGCCAGCTCGGCCTTGTCGTAGGCGTCGGCGACGTTCACCACCCGGCCGGCGGCAGCCACGTACCCGGCGATGCTCTTCTCGTTGACCGGCAGGCGGATTTCCTTCACGGCGTCGAGGGCGAGGAACTTCGAGTAGAGCTCCTTCTTGGCCGGGTCGACGGCGTAGATCGTCATCCGATCGGCGTCGAGGAGCCCGAGGATCTCGCCCTGAAGCTCGATGAAGATGCTGTCGACGCCCTTGGCGGCGTGGATCCGGTCGACGAGTTGGACGAGCCGCTGCTCGTAGGCCAATCGCTGCTGCAAAATCTGCACGGATTCTTGCTGGGCCACCACGCCTCCAATGACCGCCAAAAGGCAGAAATAGCTACGAACCATGCTAGTCTAGCAGATTCCTTTCGGGGGGCGGAAAGCATGGCCGGCATGAGGCGGGCAGACGTGGTCGTCGTCGGCGGCGGCGTGAACGGAGCGAGCACCGCCTATCACCTGGCGGCCCGCGGGATGAAAAACGTCCTGCTGCTGGAGCGGCGGCATCTTGGCTCGGGGGCCACGGGCAAGTCCGGGGCCCTGGTGCGCATGCACTACACCAACGAGGCCGAATCCCGGCTGGCGCTCGAAAGCCTCAAGATCTTCCGGGACTTCCGGAATATCGTGGGCGGCGACTGCGGCTTCGAGCCGATCGGATTCCTGCAGATCGTGCCCGCCGGCTACGAGGAGGCGCTGGTCCGGAACGTCGCCCGCCAGCAGCGTCTCGGAATCGCCACCGAGGCCATCACCCCGGACCGCCTGCGCGACCTCCTGCCCGGCGCCCGCGTCGACGATGTCGGCGCCGCCGCCTGGGAGCCCGACTCGGGATTCGCCGACCCCAACGCCACCACGTTCGCCTTCGCCGAGGCGGCCCAACGCCTCGGGGTCACGCTCGAGACCGGCTGCGAGGTGACACGCATTGTCACCGAGCGTGGTCGCGTTACCGGCGTCGAGACCTCTGCGGGGCCGGTGATGGCGCCCGTGGTGGTGCTGGTGCCGGGGGCGTGGGCCGCTCGGCTCTTGACGCCGCTCGGGCTCGATTTCGGTCTCGAGCCCCATCGAATCCAGATCTCGATCTTCCGCTGGCCGGCCGGCTTCCACACCCGGCATTGCGTGGTGATCGACGCGGTCCACCACTCATGGCTGCGACCCGAGGGCGAGGCCACGACGCTGATCGGTGTCGAGCTCGGCGTGGCGCACGCCGACCCGGACCGCTTCGACGAGGGTGTCGATCCGGACTTCGTCGCGATCTGTCGCAAGGCGCTGGCCGCCCGGCTGCCGGTCTTCGGCGACGCGACGATGCGTGGCGGCTGGGCCGGGATGATCATGATGAGCGCCGACGGGCGCCCGATCATCGATCAGATCCCGTCGGTCGCGGGACTCTATTGCATGCTGGGCGACTCCGGAACCTCGTTCAAGACGTCGCCCGCGATCGGCCGCGGCCTGGCCGAGTGGATCGTCGACGGCAAGCCGCGCACCGTCGATCTCACCCCATTCCGGTCGACGCGCTTCGCCGAGGGCCGGCCCTGGCAGGACGAGGACAACTACGGGCGCGAGCGGCTGACGATCTCGCGCTGAGGCTCAGCGGCCGAGCGCGGCCAGTATCTCCTCGACGCTCGTGAGCTTCACGCGCGGCCGGCCCTCGGCGCGGCCGTGCGCGACCTCGAGCGCGTCCAGCTTGAGCCAGTCGTTGTAAGAGACGAAGCTCGGCTGGCGCTGCCGGACGAGCGTTTCGGCCGCAGCCGCTTCCGGGTGCGCGGGCTCCAGCACGGCGCCCCGGGCGAGATCCTCGAACATGCACTCGACCGTCTCGGCCGCGTCCGGCTTGTTGGTGCCGATGACGCCGGTCGGACCACGCTTGATCCATCCGGCGGTGTACTCGCCCACCAGCGGCTCCTTGGTGCCGGGATCGAGCACGCGGCCCTTGTCGTTCAGGATGACGCCCCAGCTCTCGTTGAACGGCACGCCCGACAGGGGCACGCCGCGGTAGCCGACCGAGCGGAACACGAGGCCGACCGGAATCTCCTCGAAGCGGCCCGTCGCCCGCGGCTGCAAGGCTCCCGTCGACGTCGCGTAGAGCTCGTTGCGCACCAGGCGCATCGCGGCGACGCGGCCGGCGTCGTCTCCGATCAGCTCGACCGGCGAGACGAGAAATCTCAGGACGAGGCGCTTCGATTTGCCCGAGGCCGGGCGCCGCGCGTACGCGCGGAGGATCTCGACCTTCTTGGCCGTGGCGCGATCCTGGCTGCGCTCGACGGCCGCCCGGCTCAGCGGGTCCAGCTCGACTTCCGCCGGGTCGGCGGCGATGTCGGCGTCGGGGAGCTCGCCGAGCTCGCGGATCTCGGGATTGGTGAACGCGGCCTGGGCGGGCCCGCGCCGGCCGAGCAGATAGACCTCCTTCACGCGGCTCTTGCGCAAGGCGTCCAGCGCGTAGTCGGCGATGTCGGTCGTCGCCAGCTCCTCCGGCGTCCGGCACAGGATCCTCACGACGTCGACGGCGACGTTGCCGACGCCGACCACCGCCACGCTCTCCTGCGAGAGATCGAACATGCAGTCGCGATAGTCGGGATGGCCGTTGTACCACGCGACGAACTCCGTCGCCGGATGGCTGCCGGCCAGATCCTCACCCGGAATGCCCATGCGCCGATCGGTCTGCGCCCCGGTGCAGTACACGATCTGATGGTAGTGCGCCCTGAGATCGGCGAGCGTCACGTGCTTGCCGAAGTCGACGCCGCCGAAGAAGCGGAAGCCGGGGCTGGCCGCGACCTTGTCGAAGGCATTGGTGACGAACTTGATCTTCTGGTGGTCGGGCGCCACGCCCAGACGCACCAGCCCGTACGGCGTCGGCAGCCGGTCGAGCATGTCGACCTCGACGGCCACGCCTGGATTGCGAAGCAGGTGGTCGGCGACGTAGAACCCGGTCGGTCCGGCGCCGATGATCGCGACACGCAGCGGCCGCGCCGGCGTCCCGGTGGTCGTCGTCAATGCGCGAGCCCGCTCTCGCCGGCGAGGAGCTGCGTCTGCAGCGTGTCGACCTCGCCCTGGTAGTGATCGCGCTGCGCCTTCACGACGTCGCCGATCGACACCATGCCGACCAGCCGCTCCTTGTCCACGACCGGCAAATGGCGAATGCGCCGCTCGGTCATCGTGTGGGCCACCGTGAGCAGATCATCGTGGGGCTGGCCCGTGATCACGTCCCGCGTCATGAGGTCGGCGACGGTGAGGGCGAAGAAGCGCTCGTTCCGAGCCGCCTCGCGCACGATGTCGCGCTCCGACAGGATGCCGACCGGGCTCTCGCCCTGCACGGCGACGAGCGCGCCGATGTTGTGGCGTTCAAGCAACGCCAGCGCTTCCCGGATCGACTGCTCCGGGCGTACCGTCACGGCCATCGAGCCCTTTCGCGCGAGAATGTTCGCGATGTTCATCAGACACCTCCTTGTGTCCTGCGGGCCGTCCGGTCCAAGAATAGCCGGGCACACGCGTGCGGCGCCACTTCGCGCCGCGCCACGCGCTCGAGCAGCGCGGCGCCCTCCGCACCGAGGGCGTGGCGGTCGAGCATCGTCTCGGCGACGAGATCCTGCGCGATCTTCAGCACCCGCGCGGTGACGATTCGCCGGCGCCGCCGCTCGAGCTCGCCGCTGGTTTTTAGATAAGCCATGTGGCCGTCGAGCGCGTCGGCGATCGGCTCGATGCCCTCGTCGCGGGCCGCCGACGCGGGCAGCACGGGGGGCACCCAGGCTTCCTCCGACGAGGGGATCAGGGTGAGCATGGCGCGCAGCTCCCCGACGGTCCGGTCGGCGCCGTCGCGATCGGCCTTGTTGACGACGTGCACGTCGGCGATCTCGAGCACACCCGCCTTGAGCGCCTGCACGTCGTCGCCGAGACCCGGCACCGAGACGACGAGGACCGAGTGCGCCAGGCGCATCACGTCCACCTCGTCCTGCCCGACGCCGACGGTCTCGACGAGCACGAGGTCCCGTCCGGCGGCGTCCATGAGGTCGACCGCGTCGGCCGCGGCGCGGCAGAGGCCGCCCAGGGCGCCGCGCGTCGCCATCGAGCGGATGAAGATGCCGGGATCGAGCGCCAGGTCGTTCATGCGGATCCGGTCGCCGAGGATCGCGCCGCCCGAGAACGGCGAGGACGGATCGACGGCGATGACTCCCACGGTTCGGCCGCGCGCGCGAGCCACCAGCGCCAGCGCCCGGACCAGCGTGCTCTTGCCGCTCCCGGGCGCTCCCGTGACGCCGACGATCTGGGCGCGGCCGGTGTGGGGATACAAGCTGGCGCTCAGCGCTTCGGCCCGCTTGCCCCCGGCCTCGGCCCACGTGAGCCCGCGCGCGAGGGCGTTGGTCGAGCCCTCTAGGATCTGGCTCGCGAGCGTCTGCACACCGGAAATCATGGCGCTGCCAGCCATATTACGGCACCGGCGGCCCCGAGGAGCCGAGACTTCAGATCTAGGTGATGGGCGTCGCGGTCCGGCCGGCCGACGGCCGCTCCGATCGACGCGGCAACGTCAGGCGGAGCTTCCGGCAGCGCTTTCGGAGGGTATTGCGGTTGAGCCCGAGCAGCCGGGCGGCCCGCAGCTGATTGCCGCCCGTCAGCTCGAGCGCATGGGCCAGCAGGGGACGCTCGAAGAACTCGAGGGCGTCTCGATAAACGCTCCTCGGTCTCGAGGTCGCCAGCTGGTCGATGAGTGGTGGAACCGCATTGGTGATCAGGCGCGTCAGCGCGCCGAGAGTGACCAAACATTCGCTGCGGTCATGTTCTTCGGCCACCGTGCGCCTCGCCTCTTCGCCCACCGTTAGTAGGTCAGCGCCAGGCCGACAGACCCGATCGGCACGAATGCATCGCCGCCCGTGTTGACCTTCTTGAGGTTGGTGTTGAGCACCAGGAACTGCACACCCGCCTTGACAGACCAGCTCCCGAAGTTCGCGGGAATGAACTTGAGGGGCATGGTGATGAGCGGCCCCCACGAGAAGTATCCGAACGTCTGATTCTGGCCGTTGACGGTGTAGTAGTCCTTGAGGCTCCACCCGAAGGTCATGGGCAGGCTGATGCTCGTCGGGTATGCCGACTCGGCGAAGAACGTGTAACCGGGAGCAAACCCGAGCTGCATGTAGATGCCCTTCTTCCCGTCGGCCACGAGCGCTTCCCCCGTGGTCTCGAAGGCAAACAGGATCGACGGGTTCAAGGCAAAGGCCCCCAGCCACTTGGAGTCGTTGAGGGAGAAGCCGAGCCCCATGTCGGAGTTGCTCGCGAAGGTGTTGTTGGGGCTCGTGTAATAAGTAAAGGTCGCCGACGTCGTCAGCACCTCCCACCACACGGCGCTGACCTTGAAGTAGAAGTCGGTCTCCGTCCAGCCTTTGGGATCGGAAGGCTGTACGAGGAGACCCCCGCCGGTGTGCAAGTTGGTCCAGATCCCGGGCGCGACAGACAGCGACGTCAGCGGTCCCTTGTTCTCCAGGAGGCGAAACCCAATCTCCGCGTAAGGCTGAAGGTTGTTGCCGCCGTTCTGGATGGTTGCGATGCCGCGGAAGTAGTAGGCCGAGGCCCAGTCGATGCCCCCCGTGAGGGAGAGCCGCCCCGTGTTCGGCCCCGGCGGCTGGGCCGGGGCTGCCGGCGCGGCCGTCCCCGGCGTCTGGCCCTGGGCCGGGCTCGGCGCGGGCGCCTGCGCCTGTTGCACTTCGGTCTGCGCCGGGGCCGGGCTGGACGACTGCGCCAACGCGGGCCCCGGTGTCGCCACGGCTCCCGTCAGTGCAAGCCCAGCGACCACCGCTATCCACCTTTGCCACTCTTTCATTTTGGTTTCTCCCAGTCTTTAGACTGCGTTCTCGCCGCGCTCACCCGTACGAATGCGGACGGCATCCCCGAGCGTCGACACGAACACCTTACCGTCGCCGATGCTGCCGGTTCGGGCGGCCGCGGCGATCAGCGCGACGACTCGGTCGGCCATGCCGTCGGGCACGACGATCTCGATCTTCATTTTGGGCAGGAAATCGACCGTGTACTCGTTACCGCGATACATCTCGGTGTGACCCTTCTGTCGGCCAAAGCCTCGTACCTCGGTCACGGTCATGCCG
>QHSM01000802.1 GCA_003221595.1 Candidatus Rokuibacteriota bacterium
CGGCCACACTCCGACCGAGTACCTGGAGTCGATCGGCGTGCTCGGCCCCAACGTCGTGCTGGCCCACTCGCTCGGCGTGGACGACGCGGAGATCGAGTGCCTGGCGCGGACGGGGGCGACGGTCGCGATGTGCCCCGTCACCGCCGCCAAGGGCGGCCGGGGCGTGGCGGAATTCGGCAGGATGCCGGAGCTGCTCGCCAAGCGCGTGAAGGTCGCGCTCGGCTGCGACTCCCCCAACAACTCGAACCACCTCGACATCGTGCGCGCCATGAACATGGCGGCCATCCAGTACAAGGACGCCCGCCAGGACATGCGGCTGGTCCCGGCCGAGTCGGCGCTCGAGATGGCGACGCTCATCGGCGCTCAGGCGCTCGGCGTCGCGGACGAGATCGGCTCGATCGAAACGGGGAAGCGGGCCGACCTGGTGCTCTTCGACACGCAGCGCCCGGAGTGGCAGGCGCTCTTCAATCCGGTCAACAACCTGGTCTATAACGCCGACGGCCGCAGCGTGCACACGGTCATCGTGGACGGCCGCGTGGTGGTCGATGCCTATCACCAGTCGTTCGTCGACGAGCCCAAGCTCTACGCCAGGGTGCAGGAGATTGGCGAGAAGCTCCAGGCGCGGACGGGCACGACCTTCCCGCGCTCGAGGTGGCAGATCGTCTAGCTCCGGAGCCCGGCGTATCGGGCCCGATTCATTGACGTGCAGCGATCCCTGCCGTTACTCTCGAGCCGATGGCTGAGCCTTTCGCGCCGGCTCGGAAGTGGACTCGCCTGGAGTACGACCGGCTGGTCGAAGCGGAGTTCCTCGGGCCGGAAGACCGTATCGAGCTTCTCGGCGGCCACATGATCGTCAAGGAGCCGCAGTACAGCCCGCACGCGACGAGCATCTGTCTCGTCCAGGCCGTGCTCATCGCCCCGTTTGGAGCGGGCTGGACAGTGCGGGCACAGATGCCAGTGGCCCTGGACGAGGAGTCCGAGCCGGAGCCCGACGTGTCGGTCGTACCGGGCGATCCCCGCGACTATCGCGACGCCCACCCGGAGCGTCCGGCACTGATCGTCGAGGTCGCGCTATCGCGCCTGCGATTCGACCGCGAGCACAAGGGCAGCCTTTACGCTCGCGCGGGGATCGTCGACTACTGGATCGTGAACATTCCGAACCGGCGACTCGAGATCTATCGCGAGCCGGAGCCCGACGAGACCGCAGCCTTCGGCTGGCGCTACGGCCGCTCGATCACACTCGGGCCGGACGAGCGTATCGCGCCGCTCGCCGTTCCGCAGGCCTCTATTCTCATCGCCGATCTGCTGCCGTAAGCCTGGAGACTTCCCGCGGCCCTAGTCTGCGGCGGCGAGCCCGCCCGCGAGCTGGCGGGAGACCAGGTGGGCGTAGAGATCGCCGCGGGCGAGGAGCTCCGCGTGCCGGCCCACCTCGACCAGCCGGCCATCGTCCAGCACGACGATCGCGTCCGCGTCGCGCACGGTCGAAAGCCGGTGCGCGATCACCAGCGTGGTCCGGTCGCGGGCCAGTCGCTCGAGCGCCGCGCGCACGGCGGCCTCGCTCACCGCGTCGAGGTGTGACGTCGCCTCGTCCAGGATCAGCACGGGCGCGTCCTTGAGAAACGCGCGGGCGATCGCCACGCGCTGGCGCTGGCCGCCGGAGAGCTGCGCGCCGCGCTCGCCCACGACCGTGTCGAGCCCGTCCGGCAGCGGTGTCCTGGGCGACCAGGGCGATGCGCCGGCGAAGCTCGTCCAGTTTGTACTCGCGCAGGTCGTGCCCGAACAGGCGGACCACGCCCGATTGCGGATCCCAGAAGCGCAGCAGGAGGCTCGCGACCGTCGTCTTGCCCGCGCCAGACGGCCCGACCACCGCGACCGTGCTGCCGTCGTCGATCCGGAGCGAGATACCGTCCAGGGCCGGCCGGGTCCGGCCCGGATACGTGAAGCGAACCTCCGCGAGCTCGACCGCGAGCCCGCGCCGCGCAATCGCTGCCGGAACGCCGGGCCCGTCCGTCACCGGCACCGGCTCGGCCTCGACGGCGCTGAGTCGCCGCGCGGCGCCCAGCGTGTCGGCGAGCTGGCGGCCGACCTGCGCGACTTCCCACAAAGGAATGAACGCGGATAGCGCAAGCAGCGTCAGCAGCGGCAGACTCGCCCCGTCGAGCCGACCCTGATGCGCGAGCCAGGCGCCCACCGTGATCACCGCGAGGCCCCCGAACCCGGTGGCCGCCTCCTGGAACGCCGTCTGGCGGGCGAGATCGCTCAGGAACGGTAGCCGCAGCTCGTAGAAGCGTCGCGCCTTGCCGCCGAGCGCCTCGCCCCATGCTCGCACGCGGAGATAAGCGACGATCTCGGCGAGTCCCTGGACGGTGTCGACCACGTGCGCGTTCAGATCGCCGGAAGCTTCGCGCGCGCGTGAGCCCAGCCGGTCGATCCGCGCCCTCCCGAGGATGGGCACGAGCGCCGTGTATAGGAGGAAGGGCACGAGCACGAGGACCAGCGCGCCGCCGAACGAGCCGAGCACGACCAGCACCGCCGCCGGCACGAGCACGGCGACGAGCGCGGGGGTGATCGTGTGCGCGAAGAAGTATTCGATCAGCTCGACGTCGTGGGTGGCCGCGCCCACCAGATCGCCGGAGCGCCGTCGCGTGAGATAGGCGGGCGCCAGCGCGTCGAGCTTCCGGAAGACGGCCAGCCGCATGTCGGTGAGCAGCCGGTAGGCGACGTCGTGAGCCAGCCACGACTCGAGCCAGTGCAGCGCGCCGGCGAGCGGCGCCACCACGAGGAGGGTTCCCAGCAGCGCGCCGGCGGGCTCGCCGCGCTTGACGGCGCGCACGGCGAGGGCGCTGAGGACGCCGACGCCGATCAGGGCGGTGACGCGCGCCACGCCGAGAACGAACGTGAAAGCGAGCTGACCGCGGTAGCCCCGGGTCTTGTCGACGAGCGTACGCAAGACTGGACCCCAGCCGACGGCGCCGGCGCCGACG
>QHSM01000024.1 GCA_003221595.1 Candidatus Rokuibacteriota bacterium
AATAAGGAGCCCGCCATGGCGACGAAGAAGAAGGGCACGGGACTCATGATGGTCTGGACCGACGTGCCGGCCGACAAGGAGAAGGAGTTCAATCGCTGGTACAACGAGGAGCATCTGGCCGAGCGCCTGAGAATACCCGGCTTCTTGAGCGGCGCGCGCTACGAGGCGGTCAAGGGCGGGCCGAAGCATCTCGCCGTCTACGAGCTCGAGAACGTCGCCGTGCTCGAGTCCGACGCCTACAAGAAGGTCCGGAACAATCCGACGGAGTGGACCAAGCGCTGCTCGCCGGACGTCATCGGCACGAGCTTCATCCGCAACGTCTACACGCTGATCCATCCCAAGACACTCACGCCCGCGGTGGCCGAGAGCGACATGGCGCCGGCGCTCCAGCTGGGCCGGATGGACGTTCCGGCGGAGATCGACGCGGATTTCAACACCTGGTACAACACGATCTATATTCCGAACTACGAGAAGGTGCCCGGCGTGATTCGCGGCCGGCGCTTCCGTGCGGCGACGGGCACGCCGACCTATCTGACGTTCTACGAGTTCCAGAACCCCAAGGTCTCCGAGAGCGCGGCGTGGATCGCCCAGCGGGACATCGCGCCGGAGACGCAGCGCATCCGTCCGCACATGCGCCACGCGCAGGGCTCGCCGGGGGTGTACGTCAAGACCTTCCAGCTGTAGGAGGGACCATGCGCCTCAAGGACAAGGTCGTCGTCGTCACGGGCGGAGCTCGAGGCATCGGCCGCGAATACTGCCTGGGCGTGGCCGCGGAGGGCGCCCGCGTGGTCGTGGCGGACATCGCCGACCCGAAGCCCACCGTCAAGGAAGTCGAGGCCCGGGGCGCTCAGGCGCTGGGGGTGGAATGCGACGTGTCGCGGGAGGGCGATACGCTGCGCCTGGCCACCGAGACCCTCGCGCGATTCGGCGGTATCGACGTCCTGGTGAACAACGCCGCCCTCTACGGCACGCTCGTGCGCCGGCCGTTCATGGAGATTCCCGTCGAGGAATGGGACCGGGTGATGGCGGTCAACCTGCGCGGACTCTTCCTGTGCGCGCGCGCCGTTTTTCCGGCCATGAAGACGCGCGGCAAGGGCAAGATCATCAACATCGCCTCCAGCACGTTCTTCAAGGGCGTCCCGAACTACATCCACTACACGACGTCGAAGGGCGGCGTCGTCGGATTCACGCGCTCGCTGGCTCGCGAGCTCGGGGAGTTCGGCATCCGCGTGAACGCCATCGCGCCCGGCTTCACCCTGAGCGGTGAGAACGAGAAGAACCTGCCGGACGAGGGCAAGGAGACGAACATCCGGATGCGCATGCTCAAGCGCGCGGAGGTCCCGGAGGACGTCGTCAATTTCTCACCCTCCCGAGCGGTGCGCCGGACCGTAACCCCCTGAAATCGTGTGGCGGCACGCGGCTTGCTCCAATGGGAGATGTCATGAAGACCATTGCGACGAGCGGCCTTGTCCTGTGTTTAGCGCTTGCGCCTTCGGTGGTGCGGGCCGAGATGTCGGCGGACGATCGAGCGTTCGCGACGGCCCTGGAGGCGCGCCTCAGGGGTCTCGACGTGCAAAAGCAGAACTGCGGCCGCGGAGTGAGGATCGCGAACATTCAAGCGGGGCAGGTGCTCGACCGTACCGAGCGTCGCGCCTACGGCGACACGCGCGGCGGCCTCACGTCGCAGGAAAAGATCAGCTCACCGGCGGACGACGCGCGCTCCTGCGAGAGGGTGATCGAGGCCGAGCGCTCCACGATCCAGGCGGCGCTGGCCGATCCGGATCGCCTGCACTATGAGAGCGAGCGGCTGCGGGTCGATCTGCGGGAGGAGCTGCTCTCGCTGCTCATGGACGTCCGCGCCGCCTCGGCCGTCCTGAACGCTCAGTCGAGCTACGAGGAATTCTCGCTCCGGATGGGCGCGATCGGAAACCGGCTCACGTTCATCCGGTACCGATACCACATCGCGCTGAGCCGCGGCGATCACAGGGCGCTCGGGGTTCCGATCTCGGAGGCCTGCAACGCTCTCTACGCGGCGGCCGGCGAGTGGAAGCAGGCGCATCGGGCCGCCCGAGAGGTCGCCAGCGCGCAGGCGGCGGCGAGCCGCGCGCTGCCCTGGCACGTCGATTACTTTCAGCGGCAGGTTCGCGAGGCTCAGCTCAAGCACGCGCAGGCCCAGCGGCGCCTCACCGACAACACCACGACGGCGCTCACGCTGGTTCACAGCGCCACCCGGGTCGCCCGCCACGGGGAGAGCGCCTCCGCCGTGAGTCGCAACCGGTAACGCAGCTTCGGCGGGGAGCGGCGAGGCTGCCCCGCCGACGATCAGTTGGCGGGAACGGGGTCGGTCGAGGCCCGGACTCGGACGAAGTAGTCCTTGAAGCGCTCCACGTCGTCTTCGGACACCATGTCCGACACCAGGAAGCAGGCCACCTCGCCCTGCCGCCACACCCAGGCCGAGAAGCCGCTGTCGTGCATCAGCGCCGGTCTCCAGCGACTCGTGCCCCGTTCGATCTGGACCCGCCGGCGGTCGGGAACCGGAAGCCCGGAGATCGGCAGCACCACGTAGGTCAAGAGGTGGCCGTCGGCGTCCCGATAGTGCAGCGCGATGCCGCGGTGGCCTTCCAGGTAGACGGGCTCGGCTCCGGAAAACTGGAGTCGATCGTCGCCGGCGAAGACCTGCCGGAGGCCGATTCCGGATTCCTGCGTGAGCCATGGGAGCGCGGTCGGAATGACCTCCGGGCGCCGCGCGCCCCACATGAGGGCACGCGTGTGCTCGGCCACGACGGATCGCACGAGTCGCTCGGTGGGATCGGCCGGGACGATCCGCGGTCCCGCCAGCAGGAACACGAGCCCGAGCACCAGGGCGGTGGCGGCGGCGGCCAGAACCGGGGAGAGCCACGCCGCCCGCCGTGGCGCCGGCGCGCCCCCCGGGGTGACGGCGGCGCGCAGGCTCGTCGGCGCCGCGTAGCGCGGCAGCTCCGCGCGCAGCCGCGTGCCGAGCCCTTCGTCGGAATCGGGCGAGTGGTCGCCGCTCATTTCTTGTTGTAGTCCTTCAAGAGTCCGCGCAGCCGCTCCTTCGCCCTGAAGATCCGTGACTTGACCGTGCCGACCGGACAGGCCAGCACGCGCGCCACGTCCTCGAGGGCCATCCCCTCGACCTCCGCGAGCAGGAGCACGGTGCGGAATTCCTCGGGCAGGCGCTGAAGAGCGCGCTCGAGATCGGTGTGCGCCTCGACGGCGCTGCTGGATTCCTCGGGCGCGTCGTGAAACATCGGAGTGTCCCACGTCGGAACACCGTCTTCGGCGAGCGCCGATTCCCGCTCGCGGAGCCGATAGAAGGTCAAGAACGTGTTCCTCAAGATTTGAAACAGCCAGGCGCGCAGGTGGGTTCCCGGCTGGAACCGGTGCGAAAACCGGAAAGCCCGGAGGTAGGTTTCCTGAACGAGGTCGTCGGCTTCCGGAGGATTCCGGGTCAGGTACATCGCGAAGTTGTAGAGGGCGTCCAGGTGCTCGAGCGCGAGGCGCTGGAATTCGTCGGAGGCCACGGATCCGCTCAGTCCTCGAACCAGCGCGCCGGATAGTCGCCGGCGCGGACGTCGTGCTCGTCGACGAGCTCGGTGAGCAGCTCCCGGACGGAGCGATAGAGGGCCGGGTGCTCCAGCTCGGGCGCCAGGTCGGCCAGCGGCCGGAGGACGAAGCCGCGCTCGGCGAGGAGCAGGTGCGGGACCTGGAGGTCGTCGCCCGCGCTCAGGACCTGGTCGCCGTAGAAGAGGATGTCGATGTCGAGGGTCCGCGGCGCGTAGCGCTGCGCCTCGGGCGTTCCCGGCGGCCGTGTCCGGCCCAGGCCGCGCTCGATCGCCTGGATCTCGGCGAGCAGCGCGCGCGGCGCCAGCGTCGTCTCGATCGCGATGACGCAGTTGAGGTACCAGCGCTGCTCGCCGGCCGTCTTCCCCGGCTCGCTCTCCCAGGGCTCGCTGTCGTAGAGCGGGGAAGCGTCGACGAATTGGACGGTCTCGAGCCCGCCGAGCCGGCGCACCGCCGCCCGCAAGACGCTCAGCCGGTCGCCGACGTTCGAGCCGAGCGAGAGGTAGACGCGGGTCACGACCGGCTCCGGATGAGCTCGACGGCGGGTGTCCCCACCAGGCCCTCGAGCGGGGGCGTGAGCTTGCGGACGCGCACGCGGATCTCGCGAGCCGGAAACTCGCGGAGCAGCGCGTCGACGATCAGCCCGGCGAGGCGCTCGATGAGGTTCACCCGGTTCTTGGTCCCGATCTCGACGATGCGCCGGGCGAGCAGGCCGTAGTCGACCGTCGACGTGACCTGATCGGAGAGGACCGCCGGCTGCAGGTCGACGGCCAGCTCGACGTCGACGGAGAACCAGGCGCCGACCACCTGCTCGGCGCGCGTGAGGCCGTGCTGGCCGTAGAAGCGGACATCCTCCAGGAGGAGCTTGTCGGCCATCAGCGCCTGCCGTCCCTCACGCGAGGCCGAGGACGTCCGCCATCGAGTAGAGACCCGGCGGCCGCCCCGCGATGAACCGCGCCGCGCGGAGCGCGCCCCGCGCGTAGGTATCGCGGTTGTGGGCCTTGTGCACCAGCTCGAGACGCTCGCCCAGCGTGCCGAACGACACGGTATGCTCGCCGACGACGTCCCCGGAGCGGAGCGACAGGATTCCGATCTCTCGCTTGGGCCGCTCGCCCGGCAGTCCCTGCCGACCGTAGACAGTCACCTGGTCCAGGTCGCGCCCCAGCGCGGCGGCCACGACCTCCGCCATGCGCAGCGCGGTGCCGCTCGGCGCGTCCTTCTTGAAGCGATGGTGGGTCTCGGTGATTTCGACGTCGTACTCGTCGCCGAGCGCCTTCGCCATGGTGGCCAGGAGCTTGAACGCGACGTTCGTGGCGACGGACATGTTCGGGGAGAGCAGGATCGCGGCCCGGCGCGCGAGCTCGCCGATCTCCGCGCGCTGGGCCGCGCTGAACCCGGTGGTGCCGATCACCGCGCGGGCGCCGCTCTTCGCGACGAGCCGGAGGTGGTCGAGCGAGGCCTCGGGGACGGAGAACTCGATGAGCACGCGATCGGGCGTGATCGCGGCCGCGGCGTCGGCGCCGACCGCGACGCCGGCCTTGCGCACGCCCGCCAGCTCGCCCGCGTCGGCGCCGAGCGAGGGATGACCGGGAGCCTCGAGGGCGGCGACCAGCCGCAGGCCGGGCGTCTCGGCGAGACACGCGACGATGCGGTTTCCCATGCGGCCGGCGGCGCCGGCGACGACGACCTGTGCCGTCGGGGTCGCCGCGGCCCCCGTGCTCGGGGATGTGCCCCCGTCGGCGACGCTCATACTCCGACTACTTGACGAGGGCGTACGACTTGAGGATCGCGCGGAGCTTCTCGCGGTTGGCGTCGCTCATGCGGCACATGGGCAACCGGAACTCCGGCTCGAGCATGCCGGCCATCGCCATCGCCTCTTTGATCGGGATGGGATTGGTCTCGAGGAACGCCGCCCGCGCCAGCGGGAAGAGCCGGTAGTGCAGGTCCCGGGCCCGCTTCCAGTCACCGTCGAGCGCCGCGTGCACCAGGTCGGCCGTCTCGCGCGGCACGATGTTCGCGATGACCGACACGACGCCGCTGCCGCCGATCGCCAGGAGCGGCAGGGTGACGTTGTCGTCGCCCGACAGGACGGAGAAGTCGGGGCCGCACGCCGCGATCACCTGGCTCATCTGGTCGAGCGATCCGGACGCCTCCTTCACCCCGACGATGTTCCGCACATCGCGGACCAGCCGGGCGAGCGTGTCGGTCTCGACGTTCACGGCCGTCCGACTCTGGATGTTGTAGACCAGGATCGGGATGGCGACCGACTCGGCGACCGCACGAAAGTGACGGTAGAGACCTTCCTGGGTCGGCTTGTTGTAGTACGGATTGACGACGAGCGCTCCGGCCGCGCCGGCCCGCTCGGCGTGCTTCGTCAGGTCGATCGCCTCGGTGGTCGAGTTGGAGCCGGTGCCGGCGACGACCCGGATCCGCCCGTGCGCCGCCTCGATGACGATCTCCACGACCCGGCGATGCTCGTCGTGATTCAGGCTCGGGGACTCGCCGGTGGTTCCACACGGGATCAGGCCGTCGGTCCCGTTCGCAACGTGGAGCTCGACCAGCTCGCGAAGCTTCGCCTCGTCGACCTGGCCGTTCCGGAACGGGGTGACCATTGCGACGAATGAACCCTGGAACGTCTGGCTCATAGGGGTGTCTCCCCCGCCACCAGGTCCTCGTACGTCTCCCGGCGGCGCACGATCGTGTAGCGGTTACCGTCCACGAGCACCTCGGCAACCCGCGGTCTCGTGTTGTAGTTGGAGGCCATCGCGAAGCCGTACGCTCCCGCGCTCATCAGGACCAGGAGCTCGTCCTGCTCGACGCGCGGCAGCTCCCGGTCCTTGGCCAGGAAGTCGCCCGACTCGCAGATCGGGCCCACGACGTCCACGGTCTCGGGCGCGCGCCGGTGCCCCGCCTCGTCGACCGCGCGGATGTCGTGAAAGGAGCCGTAGAACGACGGCCGGACCAGATCGTTCATGGCGGCGTCGATCACCACGAACTTCTTGGCGCCCGTGTCCTTCCGGTAGAGGACGCGCGTGAGCAGGACCCCCGCGTTGCCGGCGATGGAGCGGCCGGGCTCCAGCAGGACCGTCGCGCCGGACTCGCGGAGCGCCGGCAGCAGCAGCGTCGCGTACTCCTCGTGCGTCGGCGGCGTCTCGTCGCGGTAGCGGATGCCGAGCCCGCCGCCGACGTCGATCATGCGAATCTCGATCGAGCGCTCGCGGAGCGCCTTGACGAGCGCGACGATGCGCCCGACCGCGTCGGCAACCGGGGTCGCCTTGGTGAGCTGCGAGCCGATGTGCATGTCGGCGCCGATGATCTCGAGGCCCGGCATCTTCGCCGCTTCCTCGTACGCCAGAAGCGCCTCGTCGTAGGGGACGCCGAACTTCGACGTCTTCAGACCGGTGGCGATGTAGGGGTGGGTCTGCGGGTCCACGTCCGGGTTCACCCGGATCGCGATCGGCGCCCGGACGCCCATCTCGCGCGCCACCTCGTCGAGCACCTTCAGCTCGCTCCGCGACTCGACGTTGAACATGAGGATCTCGGCCTTGAGCGCCTCACGCATCTCGTCGCGGCTCTTGCCGACCCCCGAGAAGATGATCTTCTTGGGCGAGACCCCGGCTCTCAGCGCGCGGTAGAGCTCGCCCCCGGAGACGATGTCGGCGCCCGCGCCGGCCTTCGCCAGCACCGAGAGAACGCCGAGGTTCGAGTTGGCCTTGACCGAGTAGCAGACGACGTGGGGGACGTCCTTGAACGCGCGGTGGTAGCCGGCGAGCCCGTCGAGCAGCGCGGCCTTCGAGTAGACGTACACCGGCGTGCCGGCGACGGCGGCCAGCGCGCGCAGCGACACCTGCTCGCAGCAGAGCTCGGAATCACGATACTGGAAGTGGTCCATGTAACCGTTGTTCGTAACACCCGGGCCAGATGAAGTCAAGGTACGGTGACCGTGACTTCGTTCGACTGCCCGCTCTCGTTCGGTCGGGCGCCCGCATCCTGCGCGGTCACCGCGTAGCGGTACGTGCCGCTGGGGACGTCGCGGTCGACGAAGGTCGCGGTCGGCGCCCGCGTCGAGCCCACGCGCTCGAAGGCGCCCCCCGCGGCGGCACGGTAGACGATGTACGCGGCGACGTCGCGCTCGGGACTCACGCTCCACGTGAGGCGCACGGTCGCCGCGGACGGGATCGCGACCAGGTTGGCCGGGGGCGAGGGGGGCGTCGTGTCCCGCGGCGTGACGGCGACACGCGGCGACGTCGCGCTGTACGCCACGGTGCTCGAGACCACCTGGACGGCGCGCACCGCGTAATAATAGGTGTGGTCGTTGTCGAGCCCGCGGTCGGTCAGCACGAGCTCACCGATGGGCACGGGCGTGACCGGCTTCAGCTCCGCCTCGGCCGACGGCGCGCGCAGGACCTCGTAGGTGAACAGGATGGTCGGCGCGCTCCCGTCGATCAGCCGCGGCGGCGGCAGCCACGTCAGGTGCGCTTCGCGGTCGCCCGCCTCGGCGACGAGGTCGGCGGGCGGCTCGCCGGCCGGGACGTAGATCACCGAGACACGGGGTGAAGGCGGGCCGATGCGCCCCTCGGAATCACCCACGACGACCACGTAGGTGTACCGGCGGCGGAGCTCGAGCGCCTGCCGGTCGGTGAACACGAGATGGCTGCCGCGGGCGACGGCGGGGGCCGGATCGTCCCCGCGAAGCGACGCGATTTCCGTGTAGCCGGCAATCACGCCCTTCGCCAGGATCGCGGTCTTCGGCTCGCCGCCGCCGCTGTCTTCGAGCCGGAAGATGCGCGTCGTCAGCGAGAGGTCGCGGATGGGCGTCCGGTCCACGCGGCGGTTCGGCGGCGTCCATGACAGCTCGATCGCGGCGGCCTGCACGGCGGCCTCGAGATCGACGACCCGCTGCGGCGCC
>QHSM01000782.1 GCA_003221595.1 Candidatus Rokuibacteriota bacterium
AACGTGGATCTCGGCACGCAGGCGACCGACGACGGGCTCGCGAACATCGGGCGACAGATCCTGTCAACCCAGGCCGAGAAGGCGTCGAGCCCCGAGGCTCGCACGCGCGCGGAATGGATGCTGCGCCATCGCCTGCCGGACCATCAGGTGGCGAAGATGGCCGAGTCGCTCAACGTGACGGGCTATCGCCTCCAGCACCGGCTGAAGCGGCCGGCGGAGGCCCTCGAGGCCTTCCAGAGGGCGATCGCCGCCGATCCCACGTTCTCGTGGCCCTACAACAACATCGGCCTGCTCTACTACATGAACCAGAACGACGACGAGCGGGCACTGGAGTGGTTCACGAAGGCCGTCGAGGTCAATCCGAACCACCTGCGCGCCGTGCACAACCAGGGTCGCGCCGCGCACCGGCTCAAGCGATTCGACCAGGCCGCCGCCTCCTACAGCCGGTCCATCGCGATGGATCCGGCGTATGCCGAGGCCCACGCGAACCTCGGCCGGGTCCTCGTCGAAGCGGGGCGGCGGATGGAAGGCCTTCGCGAGCTTCAAGTCGCGGTGAGCCTCGATCCGAGCCTCGAGCAGGAGCAGCGCTATCTCAATGCCCAATTCGGGCGCGACGCCCGGCAGGGTCCGACACCGTACAGCACCCGATGATGACTGACGCCTCGAAGGCTCTCGCAGCGGCGCTCGTCCTGACGCTCTGCGCGGCGCTCGCCGCGATCGCGCAGGAGAGTCGGACGCCGGCGCCTCCCCTGAGCGATGTCGATCGCGCTTTTGCCGCGTTCAAGGCCGGTCGCCACGCCGAGGCGCTGGCGGCGGCCCGACGCGCCGCGGACGCCTCGCCGACCTCGGCGCTGGCGTTGACCGCGCGCGCCAGCATCGCCGAGTTCATGGGCGAGTTCGACGAGGCGAAAACCTTCTACGACCGGGTCGCGGCGATGACTCCCGACGACCCCGGGATCATCTACCGCACGGCGTCGTACGCATTGCGGGTGGGCGAGTACGATCGCGCCCTCGCCCAGCTCGACCGCTTGCTGGCCCTGCACCCGCAACAGGTGCGCTGGCTCTTCCAGTACGCGCCCACGCGATTCCAGGCCCAGCTCCTGCGCGACCATCCGTCGCTCGAGCACATCGTGCAGATCAAGCTCGACATCCTGATGGAAAAGGGCGACCTCCAGCAGGCCCGGCGCATGGCGCAGGCCTACGCGATCGTGCAGCCCGGCCAGGACTACTGCGGCCAGGCGCGCACCCTGTCCGTCGCCCCCAACCGCAACCGCGAGGACATCTTCAAGGCGTTCCGGCTCGCCACGCTCGGACAGCCCGACGCGGCGGACTGCATCTGGTGGTACGGCCAGTGGCTGTCGGACGAGGGCTACGTGCGCCTGGGTCGGCTCATGGTCATCGAGGGCGCGCGCGTCACCGGCTCGGCCACCAACAAGGAAGGCGCCGCGCGCTACGTCCGCATTCGCCTCGGCGGCAATCGCGACGTCCCCAAGCGGGCCGAGCAGCTCTTCCTGATCGCCCGCCAGCGGTATCTGCGCGACGACGACATCGAGGGCGCGACCCGCCTCTTCGACGAGTGCATCCGCCTGGCGCCCGGGTTCGCGCGTCCCTACAACTATCGCGCGCTGATGGCCGCCGATCTGGGCGACCGCGAGGCCGCGCTCGCGTGGTTCCAGAAGGGCCTCAAGGCCGACGCCGACTCGTGGCGGACCCATCGCAATCTCGGAAAGCTCCTCTCCGAGATGGAGCGGTATCCCGAGGCGGAGATGCATCTGCGAAAGACGGTCGAGCTCTTCGGCGACGACGCGGGCGGCCGGATTGCGCTCGCGCGCGTCCTCTACGCCGAGGGCAAGTACGACGATTTCTTGAAGGAAGCCAGCGCGGCCGTCGCCATCCTCAATGCCAAGACCCAGATTGTCGACGTTCGAGAGTTTCTCTCGAAGTTCGATCGATGGGGACCGGGCGCGGCGCTGCCGCCGGCGCCCGACCCGAACGTCATCGTTGGATGGAACTATGACTAGCCGATTGAGGAGCCATCTGCTGCTGCTGGGCGTGGTGGTGGCGCTCGCCCCGGGAGCCGCTCGACCTCAAGAACCTCGATGCCAGGCCGGTGCCGCCGGTGCAGGAGCAAGACTTCAAGAAGTACCTGCCGCCGGCCGTGATTCCCCGATCGGGCCCGACCCGGGTCGATGACCTGCTCGAGCTCTCCGGCGTTCGCGCCCAGCTCGTCGGGCTCGCGCGCGGGATCGCGAAGGAGCTGCGGCCGGCTCCCGGCATCATGAGCGCCAAGGACCAGGCCTCGATCGATCGCGTGCTCTCGAAATCGCTCCGGCATGAGGCGGTCTACGGGCTCGTGCGCGACGCGTTCATTCCCCAGATCGATCGCACGAACCTCGAAGCGACCGCCGCCTGGCTCCGCTCGCCGCTGGGTCGCCGGATCACCGTGCTCGAAGTGACCGCGTCGGACCCGAGCTCCGAGCAGAAGATCGCGGACTACGCCGCCGAGCTCAAGGCGAACCGGCCGTCCGACCGCCGCATCGAGCTGATCTGGCGCCTGGACTGGGTAATGGGGTCCCTCGAGAGCTCGGCCGATCTCTACGCGACGCTCTCGCGCGGAGTCGCCAAGGCCGTCTCGGCGGCCGGGCCGCCCGAGCGGCGGCTGCGGC
>QHSM01000025.1 GCA_003221595.1 Candidatus Rokuibacteriota bacterium
CTTGTCGAGGCCGAGGTGGTGCATGAGGATCTGCTGATCGCGCTCGCTCGCGTTGACGTCGAGCAGGAGGTGCACCGGGTTGCCCGAGAGCCGCGTGAGCACGAAGACGATGCTGATGACGACCAGCATGCTCAGCACCGTCTGCAGCACCCGCCCGATCAGAAAACGCCACATGCTAGCGGGCGGCCCGGCTCACGTACTCCCAGTTGTGAAAGCCCATGTGACCGGGGATCAGTGGCCACTCCCCGACCTTCGGCCCGAGCCCCGCGATGGAATGCGCCGAGCCGATGGCGACGCCCGGCACGTAGTCGGTGAGCCAGGGGCCCATCTCGTCCCGCATGATGCGCACGCGCTCCTGGTAGCTCGGCTGCACGGCGAGCCGATCGACGTACTCGTCGAGCTTGGGATGCTCCACGAACAGGCACAGGGCCGCCTTGGTGTAGCCCGCGCGGTAGAGAACCTCCCACGGCTCGGGCGCCACCAACGGCGAGGCGTAGGCGAGCGCCACCCCGGAGTACGCGCGGGCCCGGAAGTCGGACGCGAAGACGGCGCGGTCCACCGGGCGCCGCTTCACCCGGATGCCGACCTTCTCCCAGTAGGTCGCCACCGCTTCACCGACGTCCGGCAGGAATCCACGCCCCGGCCACGGCGTCAGGTTCATCGTGACGTCGAACCCGCTCGGGTAGCCCGCTTCGGCCAGGAGCGCCTTCGCCTTCGCCGGATCGTACGGGTAGGGCTTCTTCAGCGCGTCGGAGGCCCAGGGGTCCGCGGGATACATGAGCCAGCTTCCGAGCGCGGTTCCGAGACCACCGAGGACGCGCTGCATGATCGCCTGCTTGTCGACCGCCAGATTGAGCGCCACGCGCACCTTGCGCGCGCGCTCGGCGTCGGCCTGCGCCCACGGCACCTTCGGGTCGTACGTCGCCTTCGTCGGCCACTGCCCCCCGAGAATGATGTAGACCCACGACACGTTCGGCATCAGGAGCGTCCGCACGCCGACCTTCTTCAGCTCGTCCGCGTACTCGCCGCCGATCTCGATGACGTCGACGCTACCGGCGCGGAGCATCGCCATGCGCGTCGACGGCTCCGGCACCTTGAGGAAGACCAGGCGCTTGAAGTGGGGCGTGGCCCGCCAGTGATTCTCGACGGCTTCATAGACGATGCGATCGCCCCGGACGTGCTCCACGAACTTCCACGGCCCCGTCGCGACGGGATGCCGCTCGGCGCCGTCGTCCTTGGCGGACTCCATGTGGCGCTTGGACTGGATGAAGGCCACCGAGGCGAACAGACCCTGGTTGACCTTGTTGCCGAACGCGACGAAGGGCTTCTCGAAGCGCACGGTGAGCGTGTACGGATTCTCGACCTCCATGCTCTTGATCAGCCGGAACTCGGGCGCCAGGGAGTTGGCGGAGCCGTCCTTGGCGAGGGTGGCGAACGTGAATCGCACGTCCTCCGCGGTCATTTCGCCCCGTCCGTCGTGGAACTGGACGCCCTTGCGCAGGTAGAACGTCCAGGTACGGCCGCCGTCCGCGACTTTCCAGCGCTCCGCCAGCATGGGAGCGAGATCGCCGGTCTTCGGATCGCGGGTGAGGAGGTTCTCGTACATCGGCTTGAGGACCACGTCCTCGGCCCCGACGTACAGGTGAGGAAGCCAGCGCTCGTTGCCGAACGTGGCGACCGCCACCGTCAGCGTCCCGGAGGGCGCCTGGGCGCGCGCCGCGCGGGGAGCGGTGACGATCGACGTGGCGATCGCCGCACAGAGCAGCGCCGTCACGAGCAGCGGAGCGATCGAGAGTCGTGGTCTCACCGCCCTTCTCCTTCTGGAGCGAACGTTCGGCCCGGCTACTCCAGGCCGTAATCGGCCCACTGCGCGTCCACCCGGTCGAGATCCTCCCGGGGCGGCACGGAGCGGGCGGGGAAGGCATGTTTTCGCGTCGCGTCGACGCCCACTTTGGACGACAGCACGGTCTTTCGCTCGAGCTGGTTCACGTCCTCCTCGGCGACCGAGGGATCGAGCGCCACGCCCGCAGTAGCGCGGTTGACGTAGAGGTCGCGCTCGGGCTGGACGTGCCAGGACATGGCCCACAGAACCTGGAAGTAGTCGCGGATGTCGATGTCCTCGTCGACCACGACCACCCATTTCGAGAACGACGGATCGAAGGCCCAGGCCGCCCACATCGCGCGCTGGGGCAGGGCGGGATGCTCCCGCTTGAGCGAGATGGCCAGGAAGGCCGCGCCGCCTCCGGCCTCGAGCAGGTGCACGTCGCGCACGGGAAGCCTGAGGTCACGCTTGAAGTGCTTGAGCAGCGCCACGTCGCGGCCGGTGCCGCGGATGCAGCTCGACTCGCTCGGTGGCATCTGGCTGAAGAAGGCCTGGTAGATGGGGTCGGCCCGATGCGTGATGGCGGTGATCTCGATGATGAAGCTCGGGCCCGACGAGCCCATGTAGCCCGTGTACTCGCCGAACGGTCCCTCGTGCTCCCGGACACCGGCCGGCACGAAGCCTTCGACGACGATCTCCGCGTGCGCGGGCACTTCGAGATCGCTCGTCTCACAGCGCACCACCTCGAGCGGCGCGCCCCGGAGGGCGCCGGCCACGCCGAGCTCGTCGCCGCGGATCCGCGCCACGGACGTCAGCGGCACCGTCGGATCGGCGCCGATCACGACCGCGCACGGCGTGGGTTTGCCCTGCCGCTCGTTCTTCATGATGTGGGCGTACATGTCGCGCCAGGTGGTGCTGAGGAAGAGGCCGAACTTGCGCGGCCCCTTCAGCATGAGGCGATAGGTGCCCATGTTGCGCTCGCCCGTCTCCGGATCGTTCGAGATCACGCACGGACCGGTGACGTACGGCGCCGGGTCCTGATCGCGGGTCCACCGGCACAGGGGGAGCGCTGTCGCGTCGATCCGGTCGCCCGTGAGGATCACGTCCTTCACATGGCCCGTGGCCACGCGCACCGGCGCAACCGGATGGCTCTGCGCCTGGGCCCACTTGTCGGCGATCTGGTCCACGGTGGTCTCGAGGGCCAGCGCATACACCTCCGGCGACGCGCCGAGGATGCCCGCGACCAGCGGCATGCGGTGCCCCTTGATGCGCTCGAACATGACGGCCGGCCGGCGGGCGGGTGGGATCCGCTGGAAGACGCGCCGGATGACGGCGGCCACCTCCCAGTCCGGGTCGACTTCCTTCTTGACGTGGTGGAGCTTACCGCGCATCTCGAGAGCGGCCAGATACTCGCGGAGGTCTTTGTAGGCCAAGGACGCGTCACCTCCCGCCGATGAGTTGCGCGACTATAGCACGGAGACCGCGACCTTGCGGCGCGACGCTGGCCCGGAGTACCCTGGCGGCCATGAATCCGATAATCCTGCCCGAGACCCCGCTGCCCTCGGCGTCCCGTGACGAGCTCTGGTCGAGCGACGCGATCGCGCGCATGCTCCAGGCGCTCGAGGTGCCGTGGGTCGCGCTGGTGCCCGGGGCGAGCTTCCGCGGGCTCCACGACAGCCTCGTGAATCACATCGGCAACCAGCGTCCGCAGATGCTGCTGTGCCTGCACGAGCAGGGCGCCGTCTCGATCGCGCACGGCTACGCCAAGGCGAGCGGGCGCATGATGGGCGCCATCCTGCACTCGAACGTCGGCCTGCTGAACGGCAGCATGGGCATCTTCAACGCGTGGTGCGACCGGGTACCCATGCTCATCCTCGGCGCGACCGGCCCGTGGGATTCCGCGAAGCGGCGCCCGTGGATCGACTGGATCCACACCGCGTCCGACCAGGGCGCGCTCGTCCGCGGCTACACGAAGTGGGACAACCAGCCCGGATCCGTTCAGGCGGCGTACGACGCCCTCCTGCGGGCCGCGCAGATGGCCACGACGGCGCCGTGCGGCCCGACCTACGTGAACCTGGACGCGGCGCTGCAGGAGGCGAAGCTCGGCGATCTCCCGCCGCTTCCGGATCCGTCGCGGTTCCGCGCCCCCGAGGCGCCGCGGCCCGCGCCGGAGCAGGTCGCCCGGGCGGCAGCGCTCCTGTCGGGTGCGGCATCGCCCGTCATCATGATCGGCCGCAGCCGGCGCACGATGGAGAGCTGGCGCGCCCGGGTCGGGCTCGCCGAGAAACTGGGCGCCCGCGTGGTGACCGACCTCAAGGTCGGCGCGAGCTTCCCGACGCGGCATCCGCTGTTCGTCGGACCGCCCGGCACCTTTCTCTCCGAGGCGGCGACGCGCGCGGTGCGCGAGGCCGACGTCGTCCTGGCGCTCGACTGGGTCGACCTGGCCGGCACGCTCAAGCAGGTGTACGCCGACCGGCCGGTCACGGCCAAGATCGTCTCGGCCTCGTGCGACGTGCACGTTCACCGCGGCTTCAGCATGGACTACTTCGGGTTGCCGCCGGTGGACGTGCAGCTCCTGGTCGAGCCGGACGTCGCGGTGCCGCTGCTCCTCGAAGCGTGCCGGGCCCGGAGCCACACGTCACCGGCCGCGCCGCCGGCCGAGCCGGGACGCGGCGCGGGCGACGTGCTGACACTTCGGACCGTCGCCGCGGCTCTCGACGAGGCGACCGCGGGCGTGGAGGTCTGCCTGACCGGGCTGCCGCTCGGCTGGCCGGGCGACGGCCGTCACTTCGCACACCCGCTCGATTACATCGGCGGCAACGGTGGCGGCGGCGTCGGCGCCGGGCCGGGCATCACCGTCGGCGCCGCGCTGGCGCTCAAGGGCTCGGGACGCGTTCCGATCGGGCTCGTCGGTGACGGCGACTACTTGATGGGACTGACGGCGCTGTGGACCGCGACGCACTACCGTCTGCCCTGCCTGTTCATCGTGTGCAACAACCGGTCCTTCTACAACGACGAGGCGCACCAGGAGCGCGTGGCCCGCATGCGCGGCCGTCCGGTCGAGAACAAGTGGATCGGTCAGCGGATCAACGAGCCGGACATCGACCTGGCCCTCCTGGCAGTGGCGCAGGGCGCGAAGGGCATCGGCCCGGTCACCGACCCGGCGAAGCTCTCGGGCGCCATCGCCCAGGGCGTGCGGGCCGTGCTGGACGGCGAGGTGTGCGTGATCGACGCGCGCGTGCGGCCCGGCTACGACGCCGACATCAGCGGCGAGCGCGCCCCGCGCCAGGAGCCCGTCGGCCGGACGTGACGGCCGTCGCCTAGCACGCCTTGCAGGGCGGCCAGTCTCGCGAGTAGACCGGGTTCTTCAGGAAATCCTCGGCGCGGTACGGCCCGAACTGCGACACGCTGGGGAACGTGTGGATGACCGTGTTCTGCAGCTTCCCCTCCACGCGCTCGACCCGCCGCACGTAGATGTTCTCGATCGGGTGGCCGTAGTCGTCGAAGCTCACCGGCCCCCGGGGTGCGTCCGTGATGCTCACGCGGCGGAGCGCCGCCAGGAACTTGGCCCCGTCCTCGGCGTCGCCGCCGATGGTTTCGAACGCGGCCCTGAGCACGCTTCCGGCGACGTAGGTTCCCTCCGCGTAGTAGGACGGCACCTGCTGGTGCTTGGCCTCGTACGCCTTCACGAACCGTCGATTCGCGGGCGTCGTGAGCGCCGCCGAGTAGTGGAGCGCGGTCACGATGCCCAGCGCCTCGTCGCCCATGCTCCGCAAGATGTGCTCGTCGGTGAAGTTGCCGCTGCCGATCAGGGGAATGCGTCCCTTGAGCCCGGCGTCGGAGTACTGACGGACGAACCGGAGCGCGTCGTTCCCGGCGCCGGCGAAGTAGATCGCGTCCACGTCGCGCTTGAGCCCGGTGATGTAGGGCGCGAAGTCGGTCGTGCCAAACGGCGGCCACAGCTTCTGCACGACCTGGCCGCCGGCTTCCTCGAAGGTCCGCTGAAAGGCGCCGCAGCTCTCGTGGCCGAACGCCCAGTCCTGACCGATCATCGCGATCTTCCGGTACTTCAGCGTCTCGTACGTCCACTTGCCGAACGGGTGCCCGGGCTGGCCGGCCGACCACCCGGTGCGGACGACGTAGGAGCTTCGCCGCCGCTGAGTGAGGTCTTCGCCGGCGACGGTCGGGGACAGGGTCGGGATCTTCTGGCGCTCGATGTAGGAGACCAGCGCGTACGCCTCGGCCGTCGCCAGCGGCCCCACGAGCACGTGCACACCGTGGCTCTCGGCGAGCGCGCGCGCCTTGTTCAGGGCGATCGGCGGCTTGCCCTCGGTGTCCTCGACGATCAGCTTGGCCTCGCGCCCGGCGAGCTGCTGCTTCTGCTCCTCCAGATAGAGCGTGAGGCCGTTGACCATCTCCTTGCCGTTCGCCGACAGGGGACCGGTCAGAGGAACCAGGAGGCCGATCTTGATGGGGCCGCGTTGCGAGAAGACGGAGCCGGCCGCCGCCAGCAACAGCGCCGCCGTGGCGAGCGCAGCCAAGCCAAAACGGGGTGAGCGCAGACTCATCGCGCGAAACCTCCTCCTCGCGCGACTCTCCGTCGCGCGGCGCCGCCATGGTAGCAAGACTCCTGTTCCGCCCACCACATTCGTGGCAGAGTCAGGAGGCTCGCGAGCCCCACACGGAGGGAGACCACACCATGGCGAAGCTGACGCGCGAGGACGTGCTGAAGAAGGCCGAAGAGCTCAAGAACTGGGGCAAGTGGGGGCCGGACGACGAGCTCGGGGTTCTCAACTACGTGACGCCCGAGGACATCGTGAGCGCGGCGCGGCTGATCAAGCGGGGCAAGGTGTTCCGGCTCGGCCTGAGCCTGGACGAGAACGGGCCGCAGCGCGGGATCTTCGGCGGACGCTGGAACCCCATGCACCAGATGCTGGCGACCGGCACCGACGCGGTGGCCGGCAAGCACGACGTCACGCCGGGTCTCCGGTACGCGGACGACGCGATCAACCTGCCGACCCAGGCCGCGACCCAGTGGGACGCGCTGGCCCACGTGTTCCTCGGCGAGAAGATGTGGAACGGGTACCCCGCCACGCTCGTCGACAGCCGGGGCGCCCACAAGAACGGCATCGAGAATTTCGCGAGCAAGATGGTGGGGCGCGGCGTGCTGCTCGACGTGGCCCGCTGGAAGGGCGTCCCGTTCCTGGCCGACGGCTACGGCATCACGGTCGCCGACCTCGACGGCACGGCGCGGGCGCAGGGCGTCAGCGTGCGGCGCGCCGACTTCGTGATCATCCGCACCGGTCAGATGGAGGATCGGCTCGCGCGCGACGACTGGGGCGGCTACGCGGGCGGCGACGCGCCGGGCCTGGCGTTCGAGACGCTCGACTGGATCCACGGCAAGCAGATCGCGGCGATCTGCAGCGACACCTGGGGGATCGAGGTGCGACCCAACGCGAGCGGGCCGGACGTCTTCCAGCCCTGGCACTGGGTCACGATCCCGGCAATCGGGATCGTGCACGGGGAGATCTTCTATCTGAAAGAGCTCGCCGAGGACTGCGCCGCCGACCGGGTCTACGAGTTCTTCCTCTGCGCGCCGCCCCTGGTGATCACCCGCGGGACGGGCTCGCCGATCAACCCGCAGGCG
>QHSM01000026.1 GCA_003221595.1 Candidatus Rokuibacteriota bacterium
GGCGAAGACCTCCGCGATGTCCTCGACGTGGATCAGGAGCCGCATCATCGCCTTGTTCGGCAGGTGCACCGGACGGCCGCGCGCGGCGTCGACCATGATCTGCACGTGGTCGACGGAGCCGCGGACCTTGTCCGGCCCGGTGACATTGGCCGGACGCACGCCGACGATCGACATGCCGTAGTTCTTGATGTACTTCCGGGCCTGGAACTCGTTGAAGATCTTGTGCATCGCGTACTGGCTGGTGCCGTGCACCGGATCGTCCTCGTTCACCAGCCGGTCGCCGAAGTGACTCTGCTGACCGCTCACCGCGATCGAGCTCGCGTAGACGACGCGCTTGACGCCGGCCAGGCGCGCGGCCTCGAAGCAGTTGTCCATGCCGAGGATGTCGAGGCGCATGACCTGGTGCGGATTGCCCTCGCCGGCGCCGAGACCGTAGGCGAGGTTGATGAGGCGCTCCGGCTTGACGTCGAGCACCGTGCGCATGACGTCCTCGAACTGCGTGACGTCGCCCCGGACCACGGGGGCGCCGACCGGCACGCCGGCGAACGTGGCCGCGCCGGGGTTCAGGTCCATGCCGACGACCGATTCCCCGCGCGCGACCAGCTTCCTGATGAGCCGGGGGCCGATGAATCCGGTTGCGCCGACGACCAGGATGGACACGGCTAGTCCTGCTTGGTGGACTGCCAGGCGACCATTCGCCAGTCCGCGCCGGCCTTCGCGTAGACGGCGAGGTACCGGACCGTGAAGCGATTCTCCTTGCCGTCTCGCTCGACGTGCATGTCCGACACGCCGTTGACGATGCCGACACCGCCGTGAATGCGCACGCGCCGGTCGCGCGGCGCGATGCCCCGGTAGTGCGGCTTGCCGGCGCGCAGGTTCGCGATGTGCTCGGCCTTCGACTCCTGCCGGGCGGTGGAGTGCACGTAGATCAGGTCGTCCGCGAGCGCGGCGTCGAGCCCGGCCCAGTCGCCCTTGCGCATCGCCTCGAAGCGCCCGTCGTCGGCGCGAAGAACCTCGGCCTCGACCCCGGTCAGCTGCGTCGTCACCGTCGCCATGGAAGCCTCCTTGTCTGGGTGCGGCTACGCTCCCGCGGCGACCGGCGTGGCTCGGGCGCCAGCGCGGTACGCGGGAATGACGTGCTTGCCGAACATCTCGATGGACGCGAGCGCGCGCTCGTGCGGGATGCTCTCGGTCTGCGTGATCAGGATGACCTGATCGACGCCGGCCTCCTCGTACAGCTGCACGCCGCGGATGCAGCTGTCCGGGTCGCCGGCGATGATGATGCCGCGGTCGCACAGGGTGTCGGCGTCCATCTGGCCGAACGCGGCCCGCGCCGCGCCCGGGCCGCTGTCGAGCGAGATGCCGACCTGTGCCGCCTGCTCCTTGTGCGCGGAGTCGGACTGCCGGAGCCACCGGCCGAAGTCGGCCTTCAGGTGGTCGGGCACGCCGCCCCACGACTCGAGCAGCTGCTCGTAGGCGTTCACGCGGTCGCGGATGTAGGGCTTGTCCGGGCCGAAGAACGTCTTGAGCGACAGGGCCGCCAGGTCGCGCGCCTCTTGACGTGCTCGGCCAGGATGTTCGTGGCGAACGTCGCGGACGAGAGCACGCCGATGCCCTTGTCGGCCGCCACGTCGTAGCTCTCGGTCTGTGTGCACGCCAGGTACATGGGCGGGTGCGGCTTCTGGAAGGGCTTCGGGAGCACGTGGCGCTTCGGCACGTTCCAGAACTGCCCCTCCCAGGAGAACTCTTCCGACTGCCAGATGCGCGGGATCATCGTGATCGACTCTTCCCACATCGCGCGCGTGTTCCGGGGATCGATGCCCTGCCCGATCTGCTCGTACGCGTTGGAGCGGCCGGTCCCGAATTCGAGCCGCCCGTCGGTGAGCTGGTCCAGCATGGCCGCGCGCTCGGCCGCGCGGACGGGGTGGTGAGAGGGGAGGATGCAGACGCCGAAGCCGATCCGGATCCGCCGGGTCATCTGGCTGAGGGCGCCGAGCAGGACTTCGGGGCACGGCGAGCCCGAGAAACCCGTGAGGAAGTGGTGCTCGACGAACCACAGGTTGTCGAAGCCGACCTTGTCGGCCAGCACGCACTGCTCGAGCGTCTCCTTGTACAGCTTGTTCCAGTCGATGTCGGTACCCTTGAACGGTCGCTGCGCTTCGTAGAGCAGGCCGAATTTCATGGTCGAATCTCCCCGGGGCGCTCGTAATGAGAGCGCCGCAATGCTACCACGGACGCGGCGCCCCCTGTCTTGACGTCGGCGTCGTCGGCGGCTTAGTGTCGGACGCCATGCAGGAGCGCTTCCTCCCCATCGAGACGCCGGCGGGCCGGATGGAGACGTTCGTGACGCACCCCGAGCAGGACGGGCCGTTTCCGCCCGTCATCATCTACATGGACATCTGGGGAGTGCGCGAGGAGCTGTTCGAGATCGCGCGCCGCGTCGGTACCGTCGGCTACTACTGCATGGTTCCGGATTTCTACTACCGCCAGGGCCGGGTACGGCACGAGTTTCGCGACGCGCAGAACCGGATGATCTCGCTGCACGCGCTCGACGAGGAACGCCGCCAGCGGGTCGTCGCCCCGGGCCGCCGGCTGTCGAACCAGATGGTCGTGGACGATACCGGTGCCATCCTCGAGTTCGTGGCGCGCGGCGAGCCGGTGCGGCCGGGCGGCGTCGGGGCCATCGGCTACTGCATGGGCGGGCGCCACGTGCTGTGCGTGGCCGGCCACTTTCCGGAACGCGTCACCGCATCGGCGAGCCTGCACGGGACGAGCCTCGTCAGCGACGCGACCGACTCGCCGCATCGCCTGGCCGGCAAGCTCCGGGGCGAGCTCTACTGCGGCTTCGCCGAGATGGATCCCTACGCCCCGCTGTCGATGGTGAAGGAGCTCGAGGAGCTCCTGCGCCCGTGCCCGGTCGACTATCGCTACGCGGTCCACCCGGGCGCCCAGCACGGCTACGCGCTGCCCAACCGCGACATCTTCGACGCGCGCGGGGCCGCGCGCGACTGGGAGCAGATCTTCGCGATGTTTCATCGCCGGATTCCCGCCTACCGGAGCTAGGCGGAGAGGAGCGAGAGCCATGGAGTGGATCGAGGCGAACGGCGCGAGCTTGCGCTACGAGCTGAGCGGCGGCGGCCGCGAGACCCTCGTGATGGTCCACGAGGTCGGCGGCTGCATCGAGAGCTGGGACGACGCGCTCCCGGCCTTCCAGCCTCACTTCCGCGTCCTGCGCTACGACCAGCGCGGCTTCGGACTGTCCGAGAAGACGCGGGCCATCACCATGGACGGCATCGTGGCCGATCTGGCAGCGCTGCTCGGCGCGCTCGGGATCGCGGGGCCGGTGCACCTGGCCGGGTGCGCGATGGGCGCCGCCATCTCGCTTGCGTTCGCCGGGCGCCATCCCGGGCGCGCCGGCCGCATCGTTGCCGCGAGCCCGGCCACGTGGGCCAACGCCAACCCGGACATTGCTCGCAAGCGCATCGAGGAGACCGAGCGCGGCGGCGTTCGAGCGGTCGAGCCGGCGAGCTTGAGCGCCTCCTACCCGGAACACATGCGGGCGCTCGATCGCGCGCGCTTCGAGCGCTTCCGCCGGCGCTGGCTCGGCAACGACCCCGAGGCGATGGCGGCGATCCTGAGAATGTCGTCGAGCCCCGCGTTCGACCTGAGCGCGGACCTGGCGCGGATCGGCGCGCCGACGCTGATCATCGGCTGTACGCACGACGGCATCCGGACCCCGGCGATGGTGGCGAAGGTCGCCGCGCAGATTCCCGGGGCGAAGTACGTCGAGGCGGAATCCGGCCACTTCATGGCGGTGGAGACGCCCGGGCTGTTCGGCGAGCTCGCGGTGCCCTTCCTGCGGGGTGGCTCGGCGTCGGAATGATAGAGTAGCCGAGATGTCGTCGCCCTCGCCGAACGGAACGATCGACTACACGGCGCTGGTGCACGACGATCGCATCCACGCCTCGCTCTACACCGATCCACGCATCTTCGACGACGAGATGGAGCGGATCTTCCGCCGGGGATGGGTCTTCGTCGGCCACGACAGCGAGATCCCGAGCGCGGGCGACTTCGTCACCCGTCGCGTCGGGACCGAGCCGGTCATCATGGTGCGCGGCAAGGACGGCGACGTCTCCGTCTTCGTGAACCGCTGCATGCACCGGGGCACGATGGTGTGTCCGGCCGACCGCGGCAGCGCGCGGACGTTCACCTGCCCGTATCACGGCTGGACCTACGACATCTCCGGCGAGCTGCTCGGCGTCCCGTACCCCGGCGGCTACGCGGCCTTCGACAAGAGCGCGCACGGGCTGACGCGGGCGCCGCGCCTGTCGAGCTATCGAGGCTTCGTCTTCGCCAGCCTGAGCCCGGCTGGCATCTCGCTCGCCGAGCATCTGGGATCGGCGACCCGGCTGATCGATCGCTCGTGCGATCTCTCGCCGGCCGGCGAGGTCGAGCTCACCGCCGGCTGGGTGAAGCATCGCTGCGCGGCGAACTGGAAGGCGCTGCCCGAGAACGACAGTGACGGCTACCATCTCGGCTTCGTGCACCGCGCGCTGTTCAGCACCGTACGCTCGCAGTACCAGCGCGTCGTGGGCGACGAGAGGGCGATCAAGGCGGTCGTGCGCGACTGGGGCAACGGCCACATCGAGATCGACTGGTCGCCCGGCTACCAGGGCCCCTTCGAGTGGCTGGGTGGCGTCTCCGGATCGGCGGTCGCCGACTTCGTCGCGGCGCTGGAACGGCGGGACGGAGCGGAGGTGACACGCCGGCGGCTCCTCGGGGGACCGGCGCACGCCCTCATCTTCCCCAACCTGTTTCTCGGCGAGACCAACATCGCGATCGTCGAGCCGGTGAGCGTCGAGGAGTGCGTGCACTGGCACACGCCGATGTTTCTCACGGGCGTCCCGGAGTTCCGGAGCCGCCTGCTCCGGATGGCCGAGGCGGGCATGGGCCCGGCGTCGTTCCTGATGCCGGAGGACCTGCTGGTGGCGAGCCGTAATCAGCTCGGCCTGCACGCCCGCACCGCGGTATGGCTCGAGCTGGGGCGCGGCCTGAACCGCGAGCGCGTCGACGCCGAGGGCCGGACGGTATCCCACGTCACCGACGAGACGACGAATCGCGCGCTCTGGCGACACTATCGGACGGTGATGACGGAGGCGTAGCCCGTCGCCGTTCCGATGATCTCCCACACCGAGTACCGCGCCGTCGTCGAGTTCCTCCACCGGGAGGCGCTCCTGGCCGACGAGGCGCGCTACGCGGAATGGCTGGCGCTGTGGACCGACGACGGCGTGTACTGGGTTCCGGCGACCACCGATCCCGCCGCCGACCCCGACAAGCACCTCTCGCACATCTACGACAACCGGGGCCGGCTCGAGACGCGGATCAAGCTCCTGCTGACCGGCCATCGCTACAGCCAGGAGCCCGCCTCCCGCATGCGCCGGCTCGTCTCCAACATCGAGGCGGCGCCGGCCGAGAACGGCGAGCTCGTCGCCGAGTCGAATTTCGCCCTGGCCGAGCTGGCGATCCAGGCCAAGCGCGAGATGCACTGGTGGGTCGGCCGCACGACGCACCGCCTGCGCCGCGTGGGCGGCGAGCTCAAGATGTGCCGCAAGAAGGTCGTGCTGGTGAACGCGGCTGAGCCGCTGCCGAATTTGTCGTTTTTGATCTAGATCCGGGGGGTGACGCGGGTCTAGTTGACTCGCCGAAGCGTCAGCGTGGTCCCGCGAACGATCCCGGTGATCCGGTCGCCCCCGAACGATGAGCGCGGGACTGTAGCACGCGCCTCGAGCGCGCCGAACTTGAGACTTTGGTCGCATGGTGCAGCAAACGCGCGACGTAACACGGAAGCAATGGAGCGAGGAAAGGGATGGTACATTGCGGCGTGGAGGAGACGATCATGCCGGTGCCGAGCGCTCTGCAGACGCTGACGGCCAACGAGGTAGTCGAGAAGCTCCGGGCGCTTCGAGCCCGGCAGCCGGTCAAGTACTGGGCGTTCTACTCGAGCCAGCTCGGCGGGATCGTGACCGACCCCGCGCTGATGATCATCCCGTTCGACGACCACATGGTGCACCGCGGCCACGGGATCTTCGACACGGCGGCGATCGAGGCCGGCAAGATCTACGACCTCGAGGCGCACCTCGATCGCTTCATCCGGTCCGCCCGGAACTCGAAGCTCCGACTTCCGGCCCGGGACGAGATGCGCGACATCATCGTGCGGACTACCGCCGCGAGCGGGCGGCGCGAGGGCTCGATCCGCTACTGGGCTTCGGCGGGGCCGGGCAGTCTCGGCCTCACGCCGGCCGCCGGCGCCGAGCCCGGCTTCTTCGTCATGATCTCGGCCGGCCTCGCCTATCCCGACAGCTGGTACGCGCAGGGGCTCCGGGTCATGACGACGACCTATCCGATCAAGCCGCCCCTCTATGCGGTCACCAAGAGCGTCACCTACCTGCCCAACGTCCTCATGCAGATGGAGGCGCAGGAGCGCGGTCTCGACAACGGTGTGTTCATCGACGAGGCCGGCAACGTGGGCGAGAGCTCGAACATGAACGTCGCGTTCGTGAGCGCCGACGGCACGCTCAAGCACCCGAAGTTCGACCACATCCTGTCCGGCTGCACGTCGCTGCGCTTGCTCGAGCTCGCGACCGCGCTCCAGGGGCCCCGCCTCATCAAGGCCATCGAGGTCTGCGACATTCCGGTGGCCGAGGCCCGCGCGGCGCGCGAGATGCTGCTGATCGGAAGCTCGGTCAAGGTCGCGCCGATCGTCGAGTGGGACGGCAAGCCCATCGGCGACGGCAAGCCCGGCCCCATCGCCCGCGCGCTCCGCGAGCTCCTGACCGAAGACATGCGCTCCGGGCGTGACCGTCTGATCGAGGTGCCCTACTGAGGGCGCCGGAGGTCGGTGGCCAGGAGGCCGAGCGCCACCAGCACGACCGCGACCGCGCTCAGCGTCAGCGATAGCTCGACGCCGATCAAGGCACCCAGCACGCCGACCGTCAGCCCGCTGCCGGCGCGCAGCCCCATCATCGAGGTGTTGAACAATCCCACGACGCGGCCGCGCAGGCTCGGCGGCGCCAGGATCTGAACGACCGCCTGCGCCATCGACGTGAACGCGATGTTGAAGATGCCGGCGAGCACCAGGAGCGCCACCGCCGCCGCGTAGCCGTGGACGAACGGAAAGATCGCCATCACCGCGCCCCAGATGGCCGCGCACACGATGGCCCCGCGCACGCCGCCTTGCAGGACCGCGACGCTTTCCAGGACAACGGCGCCGATCACGGCGCCGGCCGCGTTGGCGCCGAACAGCACGCTGTACCAGACGTCGGCCTCCTCGGAGCCGTGATGGTGCGCGTACTCGGGCATCTGGGCCTGGAACGCGGTGCCGACGAAGAACGACGTCGCGCCGGCCAGCACGATCATCCGGATGATGCGCGGCTCGGAGCGCACCTCGGCCAGAAGCCGCCCGGCGTCGGCGAGGCCGAGTCGCGACGCCGGCCGACGCTCACCGCCGCCGCTCGGGTGCCCGGTGTACGGCATGCGGAACAGGTAAAGCGTGAGCGGCACGTACAGGAGCACGTTGACGAGCAATGCCACGCCCGGCCCCAGCGCGAGCATGAGACCGCCGCCGACGGCGGGGCCGACCAGCATGGAGAGGTAGCGGCTGATCGCGTTGAGACGGATCGCGCTGGGCAGATGCTCGGCGCCCACGATGTCGTGGACGATGAGCTGGATGGACGGGGACGCGACGACGCCGGCCAGGCCGTGGGCCATCAGGAGCGCGGCCGCGTGCCACGCCCGCAGGGTGCCGGTCAGGAACAGGGCGCCCCATGCGAGCGACACGAGCATCAGCAATCCCTGTGAGACCTGGATGAGCCGGCGGCAGTCGAACCGATCGGCGAGGGCGCCCGTGTACACGGAGAGAACGAGGAACGGGACCCAGTGGCTGATGACGGCGAAGCCACCGAGGCTCGGCGAGTGGAACGACTCGAAGATGACCCAGTAGCTGGTGACGTGCTCGATGCTCTCGGCAGTCATGCCGAGGAGCGCCAGCAGGAAGTAGTTCCGATAGTCGCGGTGGTAGAGCGCGCCGAACTTCGTGGCGGCCGCCGGCGCGGCCTCCCGGAGGCTCATCGCCCGCTGTCGCTCACCTCGAGCACGATCTTGCCGGTCTGCGCGTCGCTCAGCATGTACCGGTGCGCGTCGGCCAGCCGCTCGAACGGGAAGGTGCGGTCCAGCACGGGCTTGAGGGCGCCCGTGGCGACGGCGCCCAGCAGGTGCGCCGCGAACCGCTCGCTGCACGCCAGCGACTCCTCCGGCGTGCGCGTGCGGAAGGTGACGCCGATGATGCTGGCGCGCTTGCGGGCGATCTCGTCGAGATCGCAGTCGCCGACCCGCCCCGCGTTGCGGCCCACGCTCACCAGCCGCGCCTTGAGCGCGAGCACCTGGATGTTGTCGGCCAGCATCGGGCCGCCGACGTGGTCGATGATGACGTCGACGCCGCGGCCGGCGGTGGCGCGCATGACGGCGTCGACCCACTTGCCGGCGTCGCGCGTGTCGACGACCTCGTGCGCGCCGAGGGCATGCAGCGCGGCGGCCTTCGCCGGGGTCCGCGTGGTCGCCAGCACGGGGTTCGCGCCGATGTGACGGGCGATCTGGATCGCCGCCGTGCCGACGCCCGAGGGCCCGGCAGTGACCATGACGGACTCGCCCGGCTTGGCGGCCCCGTTGGTCACCAGCGCGTCGTGGGCGGTGACGAAGACGTTGGGAATGGCCGCGGCCTCGGCCCACGGCATGCCGTCGGGGATCCGCATCAGCGCCCGTTGGTGCGCCACGACGTGCTGCGCGTAGCTCCCGACCGCGCGGCCCATCACGCGATCGCCCGGCGTCCAGCCGCTCACCCCATCGCCGAGCGCGGCGATCTCGCCGGCGAACTCCGTGCCCGCTCGCGCGGGGCTGGCCGGCGCGTTGCCCGGCCGCAACTGCGCGCCTCTGATGAGCTCACCGCGATTCGTGCCGGCTGCGCGAACGGCAACGACCACCTGGCCGGGTCCGGGAGCCGGCCAGTTGATCTGCTCGTCCCAGCCGCGGGCGCGCACGTCCATCATCAGCCCGTCTGGACCCTTGTACTTGCGGTTGACCTTGGTGCTGCCCGGGCACTCCGTGCAGCTCGCCGCCTCGAGCGTGGCGCACGTCTGCTCGACGTCGTCGACGTAGAAGCCGATGTGATGGATGCCCTTGACCGTGGACGGGCCGTCACCCAGGTTGGGTGTGTCCTCGCCGCCGTACTTGAGGATCGCGAAGTAGATGTAGCCGTCGCTCAGCCACACACCCTCGGCGCCCGTGTCGGCCGGCGTGCGCCGCAGCTCGGTCAGGCCGAACACGCTCTTGTAGAACTCGGCGGTCTTCGCCGGGTCGTCGGTCGACAGCGCGATGTGCTTGATCCTCGCCATGACGCCTTCCTTTCTTGTGAGCGGCCTGGTGAACGGCGCGAGCGACGCGCTCCGCCGATCAGCGGAGCGCGGGGACGTCGGCCTTCACGATGAAGTGCTTCTGCGCGGTCGGCATGTCGACCTCGATCGGCTTCGGGTTCATCGAGGCGCAGCCGAACAGCAGGAGGACGACACCGAGCGAGGCGTACCGGAACACCGCCATGACTTCCTCCTGCCGCGAAAGGTGAACGGCAGGATACGAGCGACGTCGTTTTCTGTCAAGGGGAGCGCGGGTTCCGGAAAAAAACGAACGGCGCGGACCGGTCCGCGCCGTTCAGAGGGTTGCCGAAACGGGACTCGACGCTACTCGGACTGCGGCTCGCGCGAGCGGTCGCGCGAGGGGCCGAAGCTGAGGTTCAGCACCTGCTTGTTGTAAAGGGCCTGGCCGTTCTCGAACGTGACCTGACCGGCCGGATACTGCGGCTCCGTCGGCCCCATCTGGGGCTGGATGCCCGAGGCCTGTCCGGCGACCTGCGCGCCGCTCTGCGTGGCCACGCACGGCGCGAAGTTGGTGCCCTCGGCACCGTACGAGCCGCCGCACCAGGCCCCGATGGGCGCCGCCTGGGCGAAGGCCATCGCTGGGATGACCAGCGCCACTGCCGCCAACGCTACGACTCCCGTCCACCTCATATCGCACTCTCCGTCGGTTGGGGATTCACTGCAGTCGTCCGCGTGCAATCGGTATCCTGCAAGCGGATCCGGAAAGTGCAACGCGGGTGCCAGGCCCCTCGACAGGGGGCGAACGTCACTCCGGTGCGGACTTAGGGGGCGGAACGGGCGCGCGCGCGAGGCCGCGAGGACCGCCGCTACCGGAAAATGCCACCGATCGGTGCCGGTCTGACAGGAAGCTCACATCGCGCAAACATTGCGAGCACGCGGCGCCGTGCACTACGCTGGCGTTCGTGGTCCGGAACTGGATCGATCGCAATCTGCTCGCGCTCGCGCGCGAGATGCGT
>QHSM01000027.1 GCA_003221595.1 Candidatus Rokuibacteriota bacterium
TACGCGCGCTTCTGGGGGCTGACGCTCGACAAGCTGGCGCGGCACGCGCGCCCCGACGTGCTGATCATGCACCCCGGTCCCGTGAACCGTGGGATCGAGCTGGCGCCCGAGGTCGCCGACGGGCCGTACTCGGTCATCCTCGACCAGGTCTCGCGGGGCGTCGCCGTGCGCATGGGCGTGCTGCTCCTTCTCGCCGGCCGCAAAGGCGGAGACGGGGCATGAGCCTCCTGCTGCGCGGCGGCCGCGTCGTCGACCCGGCGAACACCGTCGACGCCGTCCAGGACGTCCTGATCGAGAACGGGAAGATCGCGCGGCTGGGACGAAGCCTCGAGGCTCCCGCCGACGCCGAGATCGTCAACGCGACCGGCAAGATCGTCTGCCCCGGGTTCATCGACATGCACGTGCACCTGCGCGAGCCCGGCCAGGAATACAAGGAGACCGTGGCGACCGGCACCCGCGCGGCCGCCGCCGGGGGTTTCACCGCCGTCTGCTGCATGGCGAACACGAGTCCCGTCAACGACAACGGCGCGGTCACCGACTACATCCTGGCCAAGGCGCGGGTCGAGGGCCTGGTGCGCGTCTACCCGATCGGCGCGGTCACACGGAATCTCCGCGGCGAGGAGCTGGCCGAGCTGGCCGAGCTCGCGGAATCGGGCTGCGTCGCCTTCTCGGACGACGGCCGGTGCGTCATGAACGCCGGCCTCTACCGCCGCGCCATGGAGTACACGCTGCCCTTCGGCGCGCCGATCATCAGCCACGCCGAGGATTCGACCCTCAGCGCCGGCGCCTCGATCAACGAGGGCGTCGTGTCCACTGAGCTCGGTCTGCCTGGGCAGCCCGCCGCGGCCGAAGACGTGATGGTCGCGCGCGACATCCTGCTGGCCGAGCTGACCGGCGCCCACGTCCACATCGCGCACGCGTCCACTGCCGGCACGGTCCGCCTCGTCCGCGACGCAAAGGCGCGCGGCATCCGCGTCACCGCCGAGGTGACACCGCACCACCTGGTGCTGACGGAGGACGCGGTTCGGACCTGGGACGCCAACACGAAGATGGCCCCGCCGCTCCGGACCAAGCGCGACGTCGAGGCGCTGATCGAGGGACTCGCCGACGGGACCATCGACTGCATCGCGACCGACCACGCCCCACACGCGCTCTCCGAGAAAGAAGGCGAGTACGATCGCGCGGCTTTCGGCATCGTCGGGCTCGAGACCGCGGTGGCGGTCGCGCTGGATCGGCTCGTGCGGCCCGGGCTCCTGCCGCTCGCGACCTTGATCGCCCGGTGGACCCGGGATCCGGCGCGGCTTCTCAACCTTCCCGGCGGGACGCTCGCCGCCGGGGCAGCCGCCGACGTCACGATTCTGGATCTCGACACGGAAACGACCGTCGACCCGTCGCGGTTTCATTCGCGGAGCCGGAACACGCCGTTCGGCGGATGGCAGCTTCACGGGGGTCCATGGATGACGATCGTCGGCGGCGCGGTTGTGCGCGCGGCGGGCCAGTGAAACCCGCCTGGCTCGTGCTGCGCGACGGGCGCACGTTCAGGGGCCGGTCTCTCGGCGCGGTGGGAGAAGCCTCGGGCGAGGTCATCTTCAATACCGCGATGCAGGGCTACCAGGAGATCCTCACCGATCCGTCCTACCGCGGCCAGATCGTCGCGATGACCTATCCGATGATCGGCAACTACGGCGTCAACGAGGAAGACGTCGAGTCGCGACGGCCGTGGGTCAACGGATTCATCGTCAAGGAGGCGTCTTCGATCGCGTCGAACTTCCGCTCGGGCTCGAGCCTCGACGCCTATCTCGCGCGCCACGGAATCGTGGGGATCCAGGACATCGACACCCGCGCGCTGACGCGCCACCTGCGCGACCACGGCGCCCAGGACGGCATCATCTCCTCCGTCGAGGCCGAGCCCGCGCGCCTCCTCGAGCGCGCCCGCGCCCTGCCCGGATTGGTCGGCCGCGACCTGGTGGCCGAGGTGACGGCCGCGGCGCCGTACACGTGGTCGGAGGGCACGTGGGAGCTCTCGCGCGGCTACGTGGCGCCGCCCGCGCCGCGGTTCAGCGTGGTCGCGTACGACTGCGGGATCAAGCTCAACATCCTGCGCCAGCTTCGCGCGGCCGCATGCGACGTGACGGTCGTGCCCGCGGCGACGCCGGCGGCCGAAGTTCTCGCCCGGAAGCCCGACGGCGTCTTTCTCTCCAACGGTCCGGGCGATCCGGAAGGCGTGCCGTACCTGATCGAGTCCGTACGGGGGCTCCTGGGGCGCGTGCCGATCTTCGGCATCTGCCTCGGTCACCAGATCCTCGGCCTGGCGGCCGGCGGACGCACGTACAAGCTACCGTTCGGTCACCACGGCGCGAACCATCCGGTCAAGGACACCACGACCGGCAAGGTCGAGATCACCTCGCAGAACCACGGCTTCGCGGTCGACCCCGCGTCGGTCACTTCACTCGGCTGGGAGGCGACGCATCTCAACCTCAACGATGGCACCTGCGAGGGGCTCCGCCACCGCGAGTGGCCGGTCTTCTCGGTCCAGTACCATCCCGAGGCCTCGCCCGGGCCGCACGACGCCAACTATCTCTTTCGCCGCTTCACGGAGCTCATGACCAGGAAGGGAGGCTGAGCGCGTCATGCCCAAATACCTGATCTCGTACCGGAAGACCGAGGGAGGGGGCCAGAAGCCCGAGTGGACCTCGTTCACCGCGCAGCACGAGACCGCGCTCGAGTCGCACGCGATCCGCGAGCGGGTCGACCGGCGCATGAGCGTGCTGGGCGAGCAGCTCTGGGGCAGCGGCGAGGTCGCGTGGATCGGCAGCGGCCGCCTCGACGACGTGCTCTACCGCCGCGAGGAAGCGGCGCCGGAGACGTCGATCGTGTACGGCCTGGTGGAGGAGTAACCGCCGCCGGCGCGGGAGCGCGATGCCCAAGCGTACCGATCTCAAGCGCATCCTGATCATCGGCTCCGGGCCGATCGTCATCGGTCAGGCGTGCGAGTTCGACTACTCGGGCACCCAGGGCTGCCGCGCGCTGCGCGAAGAGGGCTTCGAGGTCGTCCTGGTGAACTCGAATCCGGCGACCATCATGACCGACCCCGAGCTGGCGGACCGGACCTACATCGAGCCGCTGACTCCGGAGTCGGTCGCGAAGATCATCGAGCGCGAGCGCCCGCAGGCGCTCCTGCCGACGCTGGGCGGCCAGACGGCACTCAACATCGCGGTCGCGCTGGCGGAGGACGGCACGCTCGCCCGTCTGGACGTCGAGCTCATCGGCGCCAAGCTCGGCGCGATCAAGAAGGCCGAGGACCGGGCGCTCTTCAAGCAGGCGATCGAGCGCATCGGGCTGGCGCTGCCCCGCTCCGGGCACGCCAGGAACCTCGACGAGGCGCGCGCCGTCGCGGCGCAGGTCGGCTTCCCCGCGATCATCCGTCCCTCCTTCACCCTCGGCGGCACCGGCGGCTCGATCGCCTATTCGGCCGAGGAGCTCGAGGGCGCGGTGCGGTGGGGCCTGCAGATGTCCCCGGTCGGCACGGTGCTGGTCGAGGAGTCCGTGATCGGCTGGAAGGAATTCGAGCTCGAGGTCATGCGCGACCTCGCCGACAACGTCGTCATCATCTGCTCGATCGAGAACGTCGACGCGATGGGCGTGCACACCGGCGACTCGGTGACGGTGGCGCCCGCGCAGACCCTCACCGACAAGGAATACCAGCTCATGCGCGACGCCGCCATCGCGATCATCCGCGAGATCGGCGTCGAGACCGGCGGCTCCAACATCCAGTTCGCGGTGAACCCCGCGGACGGCCGGCTGGTCGTGATCGAGATGAACCCGCGCGTGTCGCGCTCCTCGGCGCTCGCGTCCAAGGCAACCGGCTTCCCGATCGCGAAGATAGCCGCCAAGCTGGCGGTCGGGCTGACGCTCGACGAGATCCGCAACGACATCACGCGCGAGACGCCGGCGTCCTTCGAGCCCGCCATCGACTACTGCGTGGTGAAGTTCCCGCGCTGGGCGTTCGAGAAGTTCCCGGAGGCCGACCGCACGCTGACGACCCAGATGAAGTCCGTCGGCGAGGTCATGGCGATCGGGCGCACGTTCAAGGAGGCGTTGCAGAAGTCGATCCGCTCGCTCGAGCAGGACCGCTGGGGCCTCACGCTCGGCCGGACGCCCAACGACGCGGAGCTGCGCCGCCTGCTGCAGGTCCCGAACCCCGACCGGATCTTCGCCATCGGCGACGCGTACCGGGCCGGGTTCACCACCGAGACGATCCACGCCCTCACGCGCATCGATCCCTGGTTTCTCGACAACATGCGGGAGATCGTCGCCTTCGAGCCGCGCATCGCCGAGTCGGCGCTGGCCGACCCGGACGTGTTGCGGCGGGCCAAGCAGCTCGGGTTCGCCGACCGGCGCATCGCCGACCTCGCCGGTACCTCGGAAGCGACCGTCCGGGCCCGCCGGCGTGAAGTCGGTGTGCTGGCCACCTTCAAGACCGTCGACACGTGCGCCGCCGAGTTCGTCGCCTACACACCGTACCTCTATTCGACGTACGAGGAAGAAGACGAGGCGCCGCCCACCGCCCGGCCCAAGGTCGTCATCCTGGGCTCCGGACCCAACCGGATCGGCCAGGGCGTCGAGTTCGACTACTGCTGCGTCCACGCCGCGTTCGCGCTGCGCGATCTCGGGGTGGAGGCGATCATGGTCAACTGCAACCCCGAGACCGTCTCGACGGACTACGACACGTCGGATCGGCTCTACTTCGAGCCCCTGACGCTCGAGGACGTCCTCAACATCGTCGAGCGCGAGCACCCGCTCGGCGTCGTCGTCCAGTTCGGCGGTCAGACCCCGCTGAAGCTCGCCGTGCCACTGCGCGACGCGGGGGTTCCAATCCTCGGCACCTCGCCCGACGCGATCGACCGGGCCGAGGATCGGCAGCGCTTCAACGAGCTCATCACCGAGCTCGGGCTTCGCCAGGCCGCCGGCGCCACCGCGCGCTCGCTGGCCGAGGCTCGGGTGATCGCGACACAGATCGGCTTTCCGGTCCTCGTGCGCCCGTCGTACGTCCTCGGCGGGCGCGCGATGCGGATCGTCTACGACGATCAGGACCTGGGCGAGTTCATGCACGAGGCCGTGCAGGTGTCGCCCGAGCATCCGGTCCTCATCGACAAGTTCCTGGACGACGCGATCGAGATCGACGTGGACGCGGTGGCGGACGGCACGCGGGTGCTCGTGGGCGGCGTGATGGAGCACATCGAGAAGGCCGGGATCCACTCGGGCGACGCCGCCTGCGCGCTGCCGCCGTACTCCCTGTCGGAGGACGAGATCCAGGTCCTCCGCAACCAGACGCGGGCGCTCGCGCTGGCCCTCGGGGTCGTCGGGCTCATCAACGTGCAGTTCGCCATCCAGAGCGACACCGTGTACGTGCTGGAGGTGAACCCGCGTGCCTCCCGGACCGTCCCGTTCGTCTCCAAGGCGATCGGGCTGCCCCTCGCCAAGATCGCGATGCGGGCCGCGCTCGGCGAGTCGCTGGAGCGGTGGCTCGCGTGGGACGGACGCGACCTGCCCCACATCGCCGTGAAGGAATCGGTCTTCCCGTTCGTCAAGTTTCCCGGGGTGGACACGGTGCTCGGCCCGGAGATGAAGTCAACGGGCGAGGTGATGGGCCTCGACCACGACTTCCGCAAGGCCTACCTCAAATCGCAGATCGCCTCCGGCCTGCCGATGCCCATCTCGGGCAAGATCTTCATCTCCGTGCGCAGCCGCGACCAGCGGGCGGTGGCGCCGCTGGCGCACCGCCTGATCGATCTCGGCTTCACCCTGGTGGCGACGCCGGGCACGGCCCGCGTGCTGGGCCGCTACGGCATGACGGTCGAGACCATCCACAAGGTCGGCGAGGGCTATCGCCCGAACGTGATCGACCTCATGCGGCAGCGCGAGATCGCGCTCGTCATCAACACGCCGGCCGACGGCCGGGCCCGGAGGGACTCGGCCATCATCCGGCGGACGGCGGTCGCTCAGGACATCCCCCACTACACGACGCTGGACGGCGCGCAGGCCGCCATCGGCGCGATCGAGGCCCTGCTGAAGGGCGAGTATCGCGTGCAGAGCCTGCAGGAGTACCACGCTGGCCTCGCCTAGCGCGGCCGACCGTCTGCTGGTGGCGCTCGACGTCCCGAGCCTGGACGAGGCGGAGTCGCTGCTCGCGCGCCTCGAGGGGCTTCTCACCGGATGCAAGATCGGCTCGCAGCTCTTCACGGCCGCGGGGCCGGCGGCGATCGAGCGCGCCCGCAAGCGGGGCTTTCGCGTCTTCCTCGATCTGAAGTACCACGACATCCCCAACACGGTGGGCGCCGCGGTCCGCGAGGGGACGCGTCACGGCGTCTTCATGCTCAACCTCCACGCGAGCGGCGGCCTGGCGGTGATGCGCGCCGGCGCGGAGGCGGCGGCGAAGGCGGCCCGCGATTTCGGGATGCCGCGACCGCTCTGTCTCGGCGTGACCGTGCTGACGAGCCTCGATCGAACCTCGCTCCATCGCGAGGTGGGCGTGCCGGCGAGCGTCGAGGCCCACGTGCTCCATCTGGCGGCAATCGCCCGCGAGGCGGGCCTCGACGGCTGCGTCGCCTCGGCCCACGAGATCAGCCCGCTGCGGCTGGCGATGGGCGCCGGCTGGATCATCGTCACGCCCGGCATCCGTCCGAGCAGTAGCGGCGAGCGCGGGGACGATCAAGTACGGATCGCCACGCCGCGGCGGGCGCTGGCCGCCGGCGCCAACTACCTGGTCGTGGGGCGACCGATCACCGGCGTGCGCGATCCCGCCGTGGCCGCGAGCGCCATCCTGGCCGAGCTCTCCGCGCCGTGACGGACCGGGAGACCCTCGACCTTTACGAGGCCACCGGCGCCCTGCTGCACGGCCACTTCCGGCTCACCTCCGGCCTTCACTCCGACGTGTATATCCAGTCCGCGCTGGTGCTGCAGCACCCGGCCCACGCCGCGGCGCTCGGCGAAGCGCTGGCGGCGCCGTTCCGGCAGGACGGCGTCGGGACGGTGCTAGCGCCGGCAATCGGCGGCATCCTGGTCGCCCACGAGGTGGCGCGCGCCCTCGGCGCGCGGGCGCTCTTCACGGAGCGTGAAGACGGAATCATGCGGCTCCGGCGCGGGTTCACGCTGCCCGCCGGCGAGCGATGCCTGGTGGTCGAGGACGTGATGACCACGGGCGGCTCCATCCGAGAGGTCATCGCGTGCGCCGAGGCGCTGGGCGGCTCGGTGGTGGGCGTGGGCTCGCTGATCGACCGGAGCGGCGGCGGAGCGCAGTTCCCCGTGAAGCGCGCGGCGCTCGCCAGCGTGAAGGCCACGACCTGGAAGCCCGACGAGTGCCCGCTCTGTCGTGCCGGCAGTCCGGCGGTCAAGCCCGGCAGCCGCGTCTAGCAGGCTGAAAAAAGCCCATCTGCTTCGTTGGCCGGGGCGCTTCAGGCGCTCTGGCCGTCCAGCA
>QHSM01000786.1 GCA_003221595.1 Candidatus Rokuibacteriota bacterium
CAGATTGGAAGATCCATCCATCATCTCGATCCGGGTCAGATGCTTCATGCGCGCAACGATCGCGTGGATCCGTCCTGCGGCCTCGAGGATCTCTTGGATTCGGTCACGCCGCGTCGCCGCGATGTCGTCGATCAACAGCTGGGCTTGGCCCATGACGACCGCGAGCGGATTGTTGATCTCGTGCGCGGCCGCCGTCGCCAGGCTCGCGACCGACCGCAGGGTGTCGCGTTCACGGGTCGTCGCCTCGAGCTCCTTCCGGCGTGTGATATCGCGGGCGATCGACGACGCGCCGACGATCCGGCCACTCGCGTCCCGAATCGGCGACACGGTGACCGACACGTCGACGCGACGTCCGTCCTTCGCCATCCGCAGCGTCTCGTAGTTGGCGATCCGCTCGCCCCGTCTCAGCTGTTCGAGTATTTTGGGCAGCTCCGATTCGCCCATCTCCGGGGGGACGATGATCGAGAGCGACAGCCCGGTGACCTCGCTGGCCGAGTACCCGTAGAGCCGCGCCGCCGCTTCGTTCCAGGTCGTGATGATGCCGTCGAGCGTCTTGCCGATGATCGCATCGTCCGAGGACGCCACGATGGCGGCAGCGCGCGCGAGCGCTACCTGGCCCCGCGCATGCTCCCGGACGACGGCCGCGAGCGGAAGCGTCATGATCGCCAGCGTACCCATGAAGGCCTGGAGCAGCAGAAGCGATTCGTTCGGCGAGCTCCGGACAAAGGGCCCGAAGCCTTCCAGCGTCCCCCTGATCGCGATCCCCGCGAGCAGCGCCACGCACGTCGCCGCTTCGCGTTGGCCGAATCGAAAGGCGGCGAACACGAGAGGCGGAATGCACAGGAATTCGAGGGGATAATTGCTCGCCGCCGAGAAGCTCACGCCGTCGAACACGATGCCGCCGACGAGGATCACGGAGGCGAGCACCATGGATATCTCGAACGCTTCCGGCCACGCGAACCGCACACTCCGGTCCGTCCCCCACAGCACCAGGACCGGAGTCACCACGAGCGCCCCGACCACATCGCCCAGCCACCACGTCAGCCAGATCGCCGCGAACCGGTCCCAGTCCGCGTACCCGGCCGTCGCGAGGCTCGTCACTCCCACCGTCGCGCTCACGGTCGTGCTGAACAGTCCCGCCAGCGCCGCGAACTTGAAGATGTCCCTCGGCCGGTCGAAAACGCCACGGCCGCCCGCCCATCGTCTCACCAGCCAGACGCCCAGGAGCCCTTCGAGCGTATTGCCCGCGGCGATGGCCAGCGATGTCCAGACCGACCCGGCCGTCGTGGCGTTCACGAGCAACGCCCCCACGAAGATGACGGGCCACACGCGGTATCCATACAGCAGCATCGCCGCCAAGAACCGCCAGACCCAACCACATCCGAGGGGGCGGGCGCCTCACGCCCACAAGCTAGTCCCACGGCCCGATTCGTCCATCGGGCATTCGCCTGCTTCCGGCGCGGAAAACCACCAGAGACACGTCGGGCCGGAGGGGTTGACGTCCTCCGGCCCGAGTTTCGTGACGATCAGCGGGACGCGCGCGAGATCAGCCGGCTCTCGTCACAGTTCCAACAGACGCCGTACTCCCTGATGTATGTCTCCGAGCGCCCGGTTTTGACCGCCGCCCGATAGGCCGTGGACGGATCAATCCCGAGGGCACGGGCCAAGCACTCGTCGCAGAAGCTCCGGGGCTTCTGCGCCACGAGAAACGCTGCGACTTTTTCTTTGGCAATCATCGTGAGCCACTTCAAGCGCGAACGGATCAGGGCGGAGATGAATCAGATTTGAGAATCAGCGTAGATCTTTCTCGGTAGATCTTTCACAGACGTAGATCTTTCATTGACAAGACGCGCGCGCGGCCGAGTTCCACGACGGACACATTGCCAGAATGCGCGGCTGCACCGTCACGCCCGCATCACTGGACTTCGTGAGCGCACGCGATGGAATTCCTCGCTTCCGCTCGAGCGACGCGATTTCCAGATTTTGACGCGTCCGACTCGGGGAGATCACGCACTGGCATATCAGGTGCAACCCTGAGCTACGTCGCGAAAGACCCATCCCATATGTGCACACTCATTGTGAGGCGGGGCGCAAAGCCACGAGCCAGGCAAAGAGCCTGACGGTCGAGCTACCGAGGGAGGACGCCCTCAGGTCCCCCGGGAGACATCGGGTCTGCGGCAAAGGAGACACGATGTTCTCAGCAATGGGCTCGAGCGCTCGCCGCGCTCTCACGCTTCTCGTTGGCGGACTGGCCGTCGTCAGCCTGCCGCTTCTTCCCACAGCAATGATCGCTCGGGCCGAGGCGCTGCCCCCCGAGCTCCCGCGGGTGTTCCTCGACACCGCGCTCGTCGCCCCCACGGGCCAGACCATCGCCGTGCCGGCCGGCGGCAATCTCCAGGCCGCGCTCGATGCCGCACAACCCGGCGACGTGATCACCCTGCAGGCGGGCGCGACGTTTCAGGGCCCGTTCACCCTTCCCAACAAGGCCGGCGCGGGCTGGATCACCGTCCGGACCAGTGCCCCGGACAGTAGCCTCCCCGCCCCGGGCACGCGCGCGACCCCCGCGCACGCCGCCGTCATGCCCAAGGTCGTGGTGGCAGGGAACGCCGGCGGCGCGATCCGCACGGCCGCGGGCGCGCATCATTTCCGGTTCGTCGGCCTCGAGGTCAACCCGCTCGCCGGTGCCCTCGCCTACAGCCTCATCGAGCTCGGGACCGGGAGCGAAACGAGCGAGACTCTGCTCCCTCACGACATCGTCATCGACCGCTGCTACGTCCACGGCAACCCCGGTGAGGCCAGCGGCCGAGGGGTAGCGTTCAACGGCAAATCCCTCGCCGTCATCGATTCCACCCTCGCCGACTTCAAGGATCAAGACTTCGACACCCAGGCCATCATGGGCTGGAACGGCCCCGGCCCATTCAAGATCGTGAACAACTACCTCGAGGCCGCCGGCGAAAACGTCATGTTCGGCGGCGCCGACCCGTCGATCGCGAACCTCGTGCCGTCGGATATCGAGATCCGTGGAAACCACT
>QHSM01000028.1 GCA_003221595.1 Candidatus Rokuibacteriota bacterium
GTCCGCGATGTCGTAGCCGTCGTCGCGAAGCGGCGAGGGATACATCGGCAGGATCCAGAGGCAGTCGACACCGAGCTCCTGGACGTAGTCGAGCCGCTCGGTGAGCCCCGCGAAGTCGCCGATGCCGTCGCCGTTAGCGTCCATGAACGCCTTGACGTGGACCTCGTAGAACACCGCGTCCTTGTACCAGTCGCGCGCGCCCGGCCGTGCCATCACCAGCGGTCCACGAGGTAGGGCTTCTGCGCCTCGAAGGCGGCGGCGGTGGCGTCGAGGGCCGCCTCGGCGGCCGCCGCGTCGCGCGCGCGCGTCGCCAGCACGAATGCGGCGGTGCGCCCGAGGTAGAGCGGCACGAACGAGCGCAGGAGGTGGTCGTGATACACGACGTGGTGGTGATGGCCCACTGCGAAGTCGTAGACGGCGCGCGCCCAGAGCTCGTCCGGGAAGCGGAAGCGCGCGAGGTCCTCGTTCTCGAGGCTCAGCACGTCGCCCCAGGTCTCCGGCGCCAGCACCTGCTCCCAGATCGTCCCGAGGTCGCTCAATCCGCGCCGGAACGCGCCGACCATCCGCTCGACGTCGATTCGCCCGGGGTCGCCCGGTGGCAGCGGCAGGGCGCCCTCCGCCGGTGTCGGTACGCCGGCCGCCGGCCGGCGCCACAGGTCCTCGTAGCCGTCCATCAGCGCGAAGACCGCCCCGAGCGTCTGGGCCACCATCGTGGGCAGATCGGTCGCGCGTGTCTTCGATTCCACGCGCCACGGGCCGAGTGGCGCCTCGCGGAGGGCGAAATCCTCGGCGATCGCGGTGCCGACCAGCCAGAGGTCGGTCTCGCCACGGCCCGGCGGCGGCCACGGCGCCTCGGCGAGATGATCGAGCAGGCGCGCCGATATCGCCCTCGCGCCGGCGAAGGGCTGGTGCAGCCGCCGGCCGAAGAGCGCGCCGACGAGCGGCGCCAGCACGAGGTTCGTCATCGTCCCGTCGTAGCGCTGGCGCGCGTGCACGGGCATCACCAGGTCGGCCCCGAGCTCCAGCACCGGGCGGACGAGGCCCTCGAGCCACTCGTCGTCGATCGACACGGCGTCGGCCTCCAGCACGACGAGCGCGCGGGCGCCGACGCGGCGGGCGACGCCGAGCGAGAGCTGGAGCGCGGCGCCGCGGCCGGGCACGCCATGGAACGGCACGGTGCCGAGCTGGCCGGGCCGCGCCGGGTGGATCGCGCGGACGAGGGGAAGCGCGCCGTCGCCGAGCCGCTCGGTGGTGGCGTCGGACGAGCCCGCGTCGGTGTTGATCAGCAGGGCCGGGACTCCGGCGAAGTGCTTCTCGAGACCGGCGCGGATCGCCTCGACGACCCGCGAGATCGTCGCGCCGTTGTTGTAGGTGGGCACGCTCACGACCACGTCCGCCTGGGCCAGCTTCTCGAGCTGCCGCTCGACGTCCGGCGGCAGCGCCCCGACGGAGCCCGCGGTCATCGGAGCAGATGGATCGCGAGCGCCAGCTCGTCGGCGAGCTGTCGCGTGATCAGAAACGAGCGGCGGACGTGCTCGCGTCCGGCGGCGCCCATGCGCGGAATCAGCTCAGGATTGTTCAGGAGGTGGCGAATGCGGAACGCGGCCCCCTCGATCGAGTGCACGGTGTAGCCGGTGACGTTCGGAATGATCTGCTGCGCGAGCCCGCCGGTGTAGCCGCCGACCACCGGCTTGCCCTTCCACATCGCTTCGGCCGGTCCGAGGTCGAACCACGCGCGAAGGGACTTCTGCAGCACGATGGTGGCCGCGCGCTGGAGCGCGTTGATCTGACGATGCGCCTCCGCCGGCAGCTCGAGCACGACCACGTCCGGATCGTCCCGGGCGATCTCGCGCAGCCGGGTCAGGAGCTCGAGCTGCTCCGGTCCGTCGTCGGCCGTTCCGGCCAGCGCCAGCCGCACGTCGTGGTGCTGCTTGACGAGGCGGTACGCGTCGACCACGCCGAGCGGGTCGTGCGCGCGCGCGAACGGGCCGATCTGCACGAGCAGCGGCTTGTCGCGCGCCACTCCCAGCCCGCCGAGGATCTCCGTGATCTCGCGCGGGGTCAGGTCGCGGTTCCGCTCCGCGAACGGGTCGATCGACGGTGGAACGACGAACATCGGGATGTCGAGCCGGCTCTCGAAGCCCGTCAGGGGAAAGACGGCGGCATCGAACTGATCCGCGAACTGACGGAACGAGGTCCAGGTGTCGGCCCTGGCCCCGGAGCAGTCAACGTGACAGCGCCAGACCCACCGGCCGTCGTTCCGGGCGCTCACGAGGCTGGCCGGCTGGCTGTCGTGGACGGAGATCAGATCCGCGCCGAGGTCGAGCTTCTTGCCGTTGAGGCGGTTCATGTCGGCCCAGCGCGCGAGCCCCTCCTCGCTCGGCCCGCGCTCGGCGCCCTCGAGCGCCGCCTGGAGCGCACGCGCCGTCGCGTAGTAGCCGGCGTCACCGCCCGTGGTCTCCCAGCGCGTGTCGATGCCCAGCTCCGCGAGGATCGGCACCGTGGCGCGCAGGGTCTCGGCCGCGCCACTGCCGAGACGCCCGCCGGTCACGTGCAGAACGCGGCGGCCCTGGACCTGCTCGGCGAGCCGCAGCACGAAGTCCACGGCGCCGGGCCCGGCGACGCGGCGGTAGTCGTCGATCCGGCTCATCCGCGCCCGTCCTCCAGCGCCTCGTCGACGAACCCGAGGAGCCGTCCACGGACCCGCTCGAGCGTCGTCAGGTAGGGGTCGACCCGCTCGAACCGCTCGGCGAGCTCGGGCATGCCGAGCCCGTCACGCAGCCAGGTCGGGAAGGCCTCGGCGCGCCGCGCGCGGACCCGGGTCTCGACGGTATGCAGGTAGATCGCGCTCTCGTCGACGCGCGCGAGCCCCGCGCGGAACTCGGCGAGGGTCGCGGCGCCGAGACCGAGCGGCACCTCGACGATGTGCGAGCGCTGGAAATGAAACGCGCGATCGAACTCGAGGCGGCCGCCGACGGCGTGCCGCTGGAGATGGTCGCCGAGAATCGCCACGAGGTGGTCGCGCAGCGCGTCGAGCCGCGGGAACGCGAACGGATCGACGACGGCGAGGCGCTCGGCGAGCGCGCGGTCGCCGATCTCGAGCGCGGCCCACCGGGCGAAGTCGTTGCCGTACGCGGTGGTCAGGGGGTGATGCCGGAGAAAGTAGCCGAACGTGTGGAAGTAGACCGAATCGGCCGGGACCTCCGCGATCCGGGACATGAGCTCGCGCTCGTCGTGCGCGTGAACGTCGAGCGTCTGGCGCAGCTCGACACATCCCGCGAAGCGAAGAGGGTGCGCGGCCGTGCGCATCGTCGTCGTGTTCAGGAGTTCATGGCGGACGCCATGCGGCGGAGCAGCGCCTGTACCTCCCGGACGCCCGCCACGCGGTACTCCGCGGCGGTCGGCTTCGCGCCGACGCAGATCGTGACGGCACGATCGCGCAGCGCCACGAAGGCCGACTCGTCCGACGTGTCGTCACCGACGTACAGCACGACGCGGCGCCGCGGCGGCAGCGTGCGCGCCATCCGGCGAGCGATCCAGCGCGCGGCGCGGCCCTTGTTCCAGCCGACGCGCGGCACGAAGTCGAACACCTCGTGACCGGGCACAAGCGTCAGGCCGCCGGCGCGTACGATTCGCGTGGCGATGTCCCGCACCCGCGGCCGCCGCCCCGGCGCCACCCGCCGGTAGTGCAGGCTCACCGCCAGCCCTTTCCACTCGAGCCGGGCGCCGGGGATGGACGGGAGCGACGCGGTCAGCGCGCGGCGCGTCGCCGTCAGGCAGGACGGCCGGGCGCCCGGGTGGCGGAAGCGGAGCTGGCGCCCGGCGATCTCGAGGCCGTGACAGCCGCCGTAGACCACGTCCCGGAGGGCCACCCGCGAGCGGAGATCCGCCAGCCCGCGGCCGGACAGGATCGCCAGGCGCGCCCGCTCGCTCTCGGCGAGGCGGGCCAGCGTCTCCCGGACGGACGGCGCCAGGTGCGCCGCGCCCGGCGTGGCGACCAGCGGGGTCAGCGTGCCGTCGTAGTCGAGGATCGCCACCAGGCTGGCGCCGTCTCCGAGCTCGCGGTCGAGCCGATTGACGAGACGCACCGGCAGGCTCAGGAGGCCCTGACTCCGGCCGCCCTGACGGGGATCCGCGCCAGCTCGCTCAGCAGCATTCCGGCCCAGCGATAGATGTTGTGGTCGGTGACGGAATGCCGCATCCGGACCATCCGCACGCGCCGCTCCTCCGGCGACATCTCGAGCGCGGTGCGGACGGCCTCGGCCATGCCGGTGAGGTCGTACGGATTGACGATCAGCGCGTCGCGCAGCTCGTGGGAGGCGCCGGCGAACCGGCTCAGGATGAGCGCACCGTCCTCGTCGTCGCGCACCGAGACGAACTCCTTGGCCACCAGGTTCATCCCGTCGTGGAGCGAGGTCACCATGCAGAAGTCGGCGTGGCGATAGTACGACCAGATCTCGCGGTGCTCGTGGTGCGCCTTGAGATAGAGAACGGGGCGCCACGTCTTCGTCTGGAACATCTGGTTGATCTCGCGCACGCTCTCCTCGACCTCGCGCTGGATCTCCTGGTAGCGGTTGATCGTGGAGCGGCTGGGCGCCGCCAGCTGCACGAACACCAGGCGCTCGCGGTACTGCGGATAGGTCTCGAAGAAGAACTGCAGCGCGGCGAGGCGCTCGGGCAGCCCCTTCGTGTAGTCGATCCGCTCCACGCCCACGCCGATGAACTCGGCAGAGATCCCGAGCCGCCGCAGGAGCTCGGCGCGGGACTCGCGCGGCGGATCGTCGACGAATTCCGGCGCGACGCTGATGGGGAACGGCTTGACGGAGGTCGTGTGATCGCCGCGCGACACCGCGAAGCGCTCCCAGTCGATACGCGCCTCGAGCGCGCGGTCGACCGTCTCCAGGAAGTTGTTGCAGTAGTACTGGGTGTGGAACCCGATCAGGTCCGCGCCGAGCATGCCCAGGAGCAGCTCGCGCTGCCACGGACAGATCCCGAACGCCTCGAAGTTGGGCCACGGGATGTGCCAGAAGATGGCGACGCGGGCGTCGGGACGCTCGGCCTTGATGAGCGCCGACAGCGGCGCGAAGTGATAGTCCTGGATGAGGACCAGCGGCGAGTCGGCGTCCTTGATCTGGTCCAGCACGACGTCGGCGAACTTCTGGTTCACCTCGAGGTAGTAGGCCCAGTCGTCCGGCCGGAAGATCGGCCGCGTATGCACGATGTGGCAGAGCGGCCAGAGCCCCTCGTTGGCGAAGCCGGCGTAATAGCCCTGCTCCTCTTCCTTGGAGAGCCAGACGCGCCGCAGGGTGTAGCGCGGCTCGTCCAGCGGAACGCCGAGGCGCCCCCGCGTGTCGGCGGTCTCGCGGTCGGCGTCGCCGCTGCCGTGCGCGACCCAGACGCCGCCGCACGCGCGCATCACCGGATCCATCGCCGTCACGAGACCGCTCGCCGGCGCCTGGGCGTGGATCTGCCCGCCCCGCCACACGTGGCTCACCGGCTCGCGGTTGGAGACGACGACCAGCAGCCGGCCGTTGAGCTGGAGGTGGACGAACTGCTTCAGACGCTCCTCGGTCCAGACGCTCTCCCCGGCCAGGCGCAGCGCCGCTTCCTGCTCGGCGGCGACCTGGGCGCGCTGCATGCTGCGCGCCAGACGCGAGACCTCGTGCGCCAGCGGTCCGAAGAGGTTGGCATCGGCGAGGTTGCGAGGCGGCGGGACCGGGCGCCCGCTCCGGAGCGCGCGCGTCCACTGGGAGATCTCCTCCATCGGTCGCGTGATGCTGATCTTCACCGCCAGCGCCGCGATGACCGAGATGACGAGCGCCAGCACCAGGAAGCGGACCGCGTTGGAGCTCCAGCGGTCCCACTCCGCCTGCTGCAGATGAGAGGCGTCGAGCAGCACCGCGACGGCGCCCACGGGCTGGTCGTCGGATACCAGAGCCACCGCGTAGATGTAGCGGTTCCGATCGCCGACGACCCGGATGGCCTGGGTCGCGACGTTCCGGGCGATCGCCTCGGTCACCTCGGGCAAGGACGGGGGCAGGATCGGGGCGATATCCGGCGTCGCGCTTCGAAGGTTTGCGAAACGGTCGTAGACTGCGATGCCCCGCTGAGTCTGGCCGAACTTCTTGACGATCCGCTCGACGGCGGCCGGAGACTGCTTGCCCGCGGGCTCGAGCGCCTCGCTCAGCGCTCCGGCGACGAGCACGGCGCGCCGCTGCAGGTCGCCGAAGAGCCGCTCGCGCTCCTCGCGGATCTGCATGTAGGCGAAGGCTCCGATGACCAGCATCACCGAGAGCCAGATCGCGCTGACCAGCCGTATCGTGAATTTCATGCCCGGTCGATCCGGCCCGGCGGCCTGACGACTGCCTCAGTGTACCGTACGCGGCACCCGCCGCGTAGCATCCGCCGACGGCCACGGGGCCCCGCGATCGCGGCCCGGTGGGCGCCGAGCCTACAAGCGATGGAGGGGAAAGATGCTCCGGCGAATCGCCTCGATCTGGCGGTTGACGTAGTCCTCGGCGCGCTGCCGGCGCTGATCGGGAAGCGGCTCCGCCGGATCCCAGAGCGACTCCGAGCGGAACTCGTAGCGGCGCGCGTCCGCGCGAAACGCCGAGGGCAGCGCGTCGGGCAGCGCGACGCCGTTCAGCACGGCCCACGCGGCCGTCCACCCGCGCGCCACGTTCTGCACATCGTAGCCCCCGCCGCCGAGGCAGATGAGCTTCGGCGACAGCTCCGCGATCCGCGCGACGGCGCGCGCGAAGCCCTGGACGTCGAGGGCCAGGTGCGTCAGCGGGTCGGTGCGGTGCGCGTCGATGCCGAGCTGCGCGACCACCACGTCGGGCCGGAACGCCGCGAAGAGCGGCGGCACCACCTGCTCGAACGCCGGCAGGTAGACCGACGAGTCGGTGAACGGCTCGAGCGGCAGGTTCACCGAGTAGCCGACGCCCTTGCCCGTCCCCGCTTCCTCGACGAACCCGGTGCCCGGGAAGAGATACTCGCCGCGCTCGTGGGTCGAGATGGTCATCACGGCCGGATCGCCGTAAAAGGCGTGCTGCACGCCGTCGCCGTGGTGCGCGTCGATGTCGACGTAGAGGACGCGCAGCCCCTTCTCACGCAGGCGGAGGATCGCCAGCACCGCGTCGTTGACGTAGCAGAAGCCCGATGCGCGCGAGGGCATCGCGTGGTGCAGGCCGCCCGCGAAGTGAAACACGCGGTCCGCCTGGTCGTCGAGGATGAGGTCGGCGGCCAGGAGCGAGCCCGCGGCGCACAGCCGCGCGGCGTCCCAGAGCCCGGGGAACACCGGGTTGTCGCCGGGACCGAGACCGAAGTACGCGGCGACGTCGGGCGCCCGGCCGCTGTTCGAGGCCTTGAGCGCCTGGAGGTAATCGGCGTCGTGGTAGACCGCCAGCGCGCTCTCGGCCGCGGCCTCGGGCGCCTCGACGGTCGTCCCGGCCAGCGTCGTCAGCGCGTACGCCTCCATC
>QHSM01000029.1 GCA_003221595.1 Candidatus Rokuibacteriota bacterium
GCCGAACGTCAAGCATCAGGAGCTCTTCGTAAAGCTACAGCGCGAGGCCCGCGACGCCGGCCGCGGTCTCTGGCGCGGCGTCTAGTGACGACGCGATGCCGTGGCGTGTCTCCATTCACCGTGCCACAATCAGCAGCGTGCCGAATCGTCCTTTCAGGAGCGACGTCTATCCGTGGTACGACTCCGTGTGGCTCGCGGAGTACACCAGAGCGAAGAGCACCATCGAGACGACACGACCGGAAGTCCTGCGTGCGTTCGTGGATGCCTTCCGAATCTTCCACACACCGCCGAGCTTCCGGGTGCGACTGCTGGAGCGGATCTTCGACGACGACACGATGGCAGAGATCAGGCGCGTCGTCAGATCGCTGCGCCCGACCGACCTGGAGCTGCGCGAAGCGCGCGCGTTCGGGCGCTTCGTCGTTCATGATCACCAGTACTTCACCGCTCTGCATCACCGGGTCGTCCCGATCGTCAGTGGGGTGGTCGCCGAGCCGGTGGAACCGGCGTACAACTTCCTCAGCCTGTACGGCAACCTTGGCGTCTGCCCGCCCCACATGGACTCACCGGAGGCGAAGTGGACGCTCGACCTCTGCGTCGGCCAGAGTACTCCGTGGCCCATCTACTTTAGCCAGGTGTGCCCCTGGCCGGAGTCAGCGTCTGACACCTGGCGCGACGGCGACTGGGAAGAACAGATCAAGCGGTCACCGTCGCTTCGCTTCACGTCCTACACGCTCGAGCCTGGACAGGCGGTTGTGTTTTCCGGCAGCAGTCAGTGGCACTATCGCGACGCCATCCCCGCCGGGCCCGGTCGGAAATTCGCCGAGCTGCTATTCTTTCACTTCGTCCCCCAGGGGAGCGCGGCGCTGCTCCGGCCGGAGAACTGGGCCCGTCTCTTCGGTGTGCCGGAGCTCAGGAGCGCGCGGCCTGCCGCGAATGCCGAACGGCCAGTTGCCGGATGAGGTAGCGCACGGCATGCGCTCCCCACATCGGGAACCAGACCACCCACGGCACCGGCGCCAGCGACGAGGTCCAGCGTCCGCGTAGACGCTCCGACGGCAGCAGGTTCCGTTTGACGTGCCGGAGCCGCGCCCGCGCCGTGTCCTCCCAGAGGAACATGAGCGCGGCCATGAACGGCCCGACCAGCAGCTCGTCGGCGACGTGGAGCACGCCGCCGCGCCAGCGGAACAGCCGCTGTGCCAGCGACCATCCGGCGTGCCGTGGACGGATCGCGTCGAGGAACTCGTCGGGCACGGGCGCGCCGAGCAACGCGCGAGTCTCGCTCAGCGCCAGGTAGACCACCGGCGCGAGATGAGCGTCCTTGATGCGGACGACGAGCGCCGTCCACGGCAGCACGTCGCGATGCCGGTCGACGAGCAACGCGATATCGACAAGCGCCTTCAGCGACGCGAGACCATCCTTGGCGGCGTGGAACGCGAGGTAGACGAGCTGGTCCGAGAGCGACATGCACCAGATCGAATGCCCTTGCCAGCTCGTCGCCGTTGCCGACGACCAGACCGTCTCCACGTCCAGCCGCGAGGCGTGTCGCTCTCCGAGGTCGCGATGCAGCTCCACGTCGACGCCGCGCGCGGTAAAGATCGTGTGGTAGTCCGCGCCCTGCTCCTCATCGGGTCGGCGCGCGTATCCCAGCGCTTCGAGGGTGGCCTCGGCCGCGGCGGCGTCGGGCGCCCGCACGAGCACGTCGAGGTCGCTGCTGGGGCGCAGCGACGGCGTCAGATAGAGCTGGTCCGCTAGCACCGGGCCCTTCAGCGGCATCACGGCAATGCCGGCTCGCGTGAACCCGGCGAGCAGGCGGCCGAGCTCGTGGCGAAGACGCAGGTTCGAGGAGACGCAGGCGCGCGCGAGCGCGCCGAGGGTGTCGGTGACGTCGCGCGGCACCGGCACGGTGGGCATTGCACGAAGATGCCCATGCAGGATCGGCGCAACCCCGTGGCGCTGGGCGTGCTCCATCAACGCGGGCCAGTCCACGGTGCCCGCGAGCAGAGCCGTCAACTGGGCCTGACGCTTCGGGGAAAGCACCGGGTGCGCGGCCGCCAGCAAGACAAGGTCGGCGCCGTCGAGCGGAGTGACCATGCCTAGTCGCCGTAGCGTGTGGACAGGTCCGCCACCCGGGCCAGTGCCGCCTCGCGCGTCGCCAGACGGCCGGGGAACTTCGCGAAGACCTCATCGGCAATGCGACCAAGGGGCGCGTGCTCGTCGAGCAGCTCCAGAATCAGGCGATCGAGGCGACCGTCCTCGTTCAGCGTCGGAACGTGGTCGGCCGACCGCCTGGCAAGCGTCGCCGGCGACAGCGGCGCGCCGAAGAAGCTCGACTGATGAAAGTCCGCCCTGGTCTCGCCCGTCGTGGCGTCCACCACGCGCGTATCCCAGGTCCACACGTAATCCTCGCCGACAAGGATGGCCCGCAGCGATACCGAGACGGCGTCACCGATGAGCAGCGTGACCGGCCGCGACCATGGGAAGAACGCCTGGCCGTAGATCAGCTCGGGCGCGCCTGGGGCGTTCGTGAACGTCACGTCGTGGCCCAGATCGGCGTCGAACCAGCCGACCAGGCCGTGGGCTTCTCCGGCGGCGGCGACCTCCCAGCGCAGCTCTCCCGCGAGGTTGGCCGTCTCGACGGTTTCGTAGTCGAGCGCCGGAAGACTCTGCGGTGGTAGCAACACGTGGTCTGCTCGGGCGCGACACTTCCGCCACGCGTTCGTCTCGATCCGACTGACCGCGCGCATGTCGAGACCATAGTCGTTGCGCTCCCAGGGCGTGACATGACGCTCGTAGAGGTCGGGTGCACTCGCCACGGCGATGCGGACGACGTCACGGCGAGGAACGAGGACGCCGTTGGGCTTCAGGAATCGCCGGCGGGCGTCGATGATCGACGGGACGTGGTGCTGCAGCAGCGGCAACACGCCGCGCAGATCGGAGACGATGACATCGACTCGCTCGGGCAGGGTCACCGAGGTCGACATCTTCTCGATGAAGTGGATCCGCTCGCCAAGTCCGTTGGCCCGGGCAATCGCCCGGGCCGGCTCGATGGCACTCGACGGCTCGATGGCATAAACGCGGTCGGCGCCACACAGGCAAGCGAGACAGGCCATGATGCCCGTGCCGGTGCCGATGTCGGCGACCGAGGCCCCCGGCCGGATGGCGTGGCGCAGCGCGGTGAGGTACGCGGCCATCCGCCCCCGATCGCGAATCATGTCGCCGTAGGCGGCAACGCTATACATGGACGGCGGACTCGAGCACATCGTCAACAATGAGGTCACACAGGGCCGGGAGACGGTCAAGATCATCGGGCGCGACAAGACGGCGCACACCGAACGACGCCGCCACGCGGCCCAGACACTGAAACTCCTGTGCCCGCATGCGCGCGTCGAGGAGCCGGTTGGCCTGGGTATTGGCGACCATGGCCATCAACCCGGCGGGGGCGGATAACCGCTCGACTCGAGGCAACGCCTCATGCGCGCCGCGTTCGTCGAGAACGTAGATGGCGGCAAGCGGAAGCGCCCTCGTCTCCAACCGATAGCGCGTCTGCGTGAGGTCGATGAACCGTTTGTCCCACGTGGGCGTCAGTCTCGGCAGCGCATCCGTCGAGCCATACAAGGCGCGGACCGAGTCGGGCCACAGGCGGATCCGCGGTGGTCCCGGGTGGACGACATACTCATCAGCGATACGGCTCAGTGCGACGACATCGTCCGAAATGACCGCACATCCGCGCGTGGCGAACGCCGCCGCCAGCGTCGATTTTCCGGCGCCCAGACTGCCGACGACGGCGATGGCGCGGTCCTCGAGGGCCACGGCGCTGGCGTGCAGGCAGGTGACGCCGCGGCACCGGAGCGCGAACGCGAAGACCGAGCCGAGCAGGTAGGTGGCGACGTCGTCGACCGTCCACGGCTCAGGCCACGTGCTCCAGATCTCGCGACCGGCGCCGTCGACGATGAACTCGATGTCGTCGGCGAACCGGAGCCGGAAGACCCGATCGCCGCCCAGCCGCTCGACGGTCAGGACAGGCCGTCCCGATTCGTCGCGGTCGGGACTCACGTACATGGCGGCGTGCGGCTGCGGCCGTTCATCATCGAGCCACTCCGGCGTCGCCTGCAGATAGACGTGAACGTCCGCCACACCGGGCTCCCGACACGGGAGCAGGCCAGGGAGACGACCGGTGGCCGCGACGCGTAGGCCGAACGCCGAGTAGGCCTGCATCGGTATCCGGGAACTCTTAACCGCTCTTGTTCATCCCGCTCACCATGTCCATGACCGCGCCGGGCCCCGTCGTCGTCTGGGTGATATCTCGGAGGTCGCCGTAGACGGTCAGCTTGGGACGACGATACGGCTTCTTCGCGCTCTTCGGGTCGGACGATGAGGTCATCCTCGTCTCCTTCGTGACATGATCAAAGGGCGTCCTGCGCCTTGAGCCAATAGTTGAGACAGAGCGGACGCACGTTCGTCCAGATCGCGTTCTGGTCGGTTTCTCCGCACACTCGGGGCACGCGCTCTCGATCGACGTATCGGTGAAGCGCTGGAACGGCCTCGAAGTGGTCCACCCACCGTACGTCCGCTGTCTGGAGCAGCGCGACGATGGGGTCGCTCGCGGCGACGGTCTTCGGGCGGCGGCGGACGGGCTCGGGCAGGGCCCCGCGCATGGCCAGACGCACGATGGTCTTGTCGAACGACCACGGCATCGGAGGAATCGCGAGCAGATATTCGACCACGCGACGGTCGAAGAATGGGTGGCGCACCTCGACCGGCACGCCCGTCACGCCCGGATCGTACGTTTCGAAGATCGCCGGCCAGTCGGCAGACGTCAGCAGCTCATAGGCGTGTGGACGGGTCGGGTGGATCTCGGGCGGCGCTTCCGTCGCGGAGGCCGGCCGCGATCGCGCAGTCGCGTTCAGCCAGCTCGGCGGCCGGTCGGCCGCCGGTTTCGCGAAGCCAAGCCAGCGCCGGGCGTGCGTGCCGATCCGGACCCGTGGCAACCGCCGACACTGCATGATGTAGCGCCCGACCTCCGCGGACAGCCGACCCAACTCCCCGTGCTTCACGAGATCGAGCGCATAGCGTGCGGGTATCCGCACGGCGGGATCGGCACCGTGGCCCGTGAGGAGCACGCGACCATTGGCCGCCGCGTCGCTGAGCTGGTCGACGTGGACCGCCAGCAGCGGATCCGCTTCGGGCTCGGCCCGACGCAACTCAGCCTTGTCCCATCGCTCGAACATCTGGTAGTCGTCAACGACGCGATAGTGGATCGGAATCGCGAGCGCGTCGGCCGTGAGCTGCGCGTAGCGGCGCTCCGGGTCGGCGACGAGGCGATCGCACACCGTCGTGTAGGCGCGGAGGTCGAAGGGGCGCGGATCGTCGGCGAGACATCGCTTCGCGGTCGCGGCGATCGTGGTCGAATCGAGCCCACCGCTCATCAGCACTCCGGCCGAACGACTGCGCAGACGGTCGGCCACCGCCCGCGTCAAGAGGCCCGTAAAGTGCTCGACGTACTCGGTGCTGCGACGGTATCGGACTTCACCGTCCACCGGAAGCGTCCAGTACCGCTTCGCGCGCACGCGAGTCTCGCCGATGAGGTCATGCGCAGCCGGCAGCCGCCGAATGCCGGCGAAGCACGTCCGGGTCGGCTCCTCGATGCTCCCAACGCGAAGAAAATCGGCGATCGCCTGATCGTCGAGCGCGCTCGACACGCGCGGGTGCAGCCGGACGCAGTTCAACGAGCTGCTGAAGACGAGGAAGCCGGCGCCCTCGGCGTAGAAGAGCGGCTTGACGCCGAAGTGGTCCCGCGCGCAGAACAGCCGGCGACGCTCGCCGTCCCAGATGGCGAACGCGAAGTCGCCGAGCAAGTTCCGCACGCACGACTCGCCCCAGACACGGTAGGCGTGCAGGATGAGGGCCGTGTCCGTAGCGTCGCGTAGCCCGTCGCAGCCGTGCACCGTGAGCTCTCGCACCAGGTCGGCGCGGCCGTCCACGCGCGCATCGGCGGTGATCCACGTCCGCCCGTCGAGGCTCAATGGCTGCGTCTCGGGTGCCGCGTCGCGAGAGGTCCTGAGCGACGCGTGACCGAAGCCGACGGGGCCGCCGAGCCAGACGTGCTGACCATCGGGTCCGGCGTTCTTGAGCGCATCGGTCAGACGCGACAGCAGTCGCGGATCCACGAGCGTGCCATCCCAGTTGACGATGCCGACGATGCCGCTCATCGCGCGACCGGCGCCTCCGCGGCCGCCGAGAGCGCCGTGTAGGTCTCGCCGTCGGCCGGCGGGAACAGCGGCGCGCCGCGATGCTCCACCCACGCATGGGCGCGCAAGCCGCCATCGCCGCGCGCGACGCCGATCTTCACCGCGGCGTCGATGCCCTCGGCGCGCAGCATCCGGACGAGCACGAGCGCGTCCTTGAGGCACGTCGACGGCACCGGCGAATAGCGTCGCGCGACCTCCAACAGCCAGCCGATTCGCGCCGGCGGCAGCGGCGGAGTCGTTGGAGTGGCCGCGGCCGCGCGCGGGAGCAGCCGCGCAACGGAGACGAGTCGGAGGGCCATGTCGACGAAGAGCAGGTGCCACCACGCGCGCAGCAGCAGGTGCCGTTCACGCGGCGCAAGACGGACCAGACGGCCGATTCGCTCAGCTACAGATTTCAATCAGTCGTCGCTCCTCCAGCTCACGGACCAGAGCCAGAAGGTCCTCGGCGCCTTGCTGCTCGGTGACGTCGTACTCGTCGACCAGCGCGGCGACAGTCTCTCGGAGCGAACGTCCGCCGCCGAGGAGGCCCCAGATCCGGGTGCCCACCTCGTCGAGGCCGAAGTAGACGCCGCGGGACAGCTCGAGGAGGACGGCCTCTCCGCTCAACTCCTGGAACAGCGTGTGCTCGGAGATCTTGACGCGAGACGAGAGCGACAGGCTCACGCCCATGGCGGAACCCTAGCAGAAATGGTCGGCGTGGCAAAGCGCTCGCCTCGGAGGCCGGCGCCGCTCGAACCGTGGCTCGTCAATCCGTGCTGATGTAGCGCGTCATCCGCTCGTCCCGCCGCCAGCCGTCCTCGGCGAGATAGTCCCAGAAGCCGACAGCGTGGGCTTCGTGGCGTTCGACGAGCGCGGAGAGCCGGCGACCGCCCTTCGATTTCATGACGAGCGCCGCCTCACGAACGAGCCGTCGCGCCAGTCCGCGCCGCCTCGCCTCCGGCGCGACCGCGAGGCGATAGATGTTGCCCCGCCAGCCGTCCCAGCCCCCGATCAC
>QHSM01000787.1 GCA_003221595.1 Candidatus Rokuibacteriota bacterium
CGGTCCACGTCTGGCCCGCGCCCAGGCGAGCGGGCCCCGCGTCGTGGTCGTCGGTGGCGGGTTTGCCGGCGCCAGCTGCGCCCGCGCGCTCCGCCACGCCGACCCGAAGATCGTCGTGACGCTGGTCGAGCCGAACGCGACGTTCACCGCGTGCCCGTTCAGCAACGCGGTGATCGTCGGCCTGCGCGAGCTCCCCGCCCAGCAGTTCACCTACGAGCGCGTCGCGGCCGACGGCATCAAGATCGCCCGCACGATGGCGACTGCCGTCGACGCGCAGGCAAGATCGGTCACGCTCGCCGACGGCGCGAAGCTGTCGTACGACCGGCTCGTGCTGGCGCCCGGCATCGACATCAAATGGGGCGCGCTCCCGGGCTACGACGAGGCCGCGGCCGCCCAGATGCCGCACGCGTGGCGCGCGGGGGAGCAGACGCTGCTGCTGCGCCGCCAGCTCGAGGCCATGGACGACGGCGGGCTCGTCGTCATCTCGGCGCCGGCGAATCCGTTCCGGTGCCCGCCCGGACCCTACGAGCGCGCGAGCCTGATCGCCCACTTCCTCAAGACGAAGAAGCCGAAGTCGAAGCTGATCGTGCTCGACGCGAAGGACGCGTTCTCGAAGCAGCGGCTGTTCCAGGCCGCGTGGGCCGAGCTCTATCCGGGCCTGCTCGAATGGGTGCCGCTCTCCAAGGGCGGCAACGTCACCTCGGTCGACGCCGCGACGCGCACGCTGGTGACCGATTTCGGGAAGCACCAGGCGAAGGTGGCCAACGTCATCCCGCCGCAGAAGGCCGGCCGCATCGCGGAGGTCGCCGGCGTCACCGATCGCAGCGGCTGGTGCCCGATCGATCCGGCCACGTTCGAATCGAAGCTGCAGCCCGGCATCCACGTCATCGGCGACGCCGCGATCGCCGGCGCGATGCCGAAGTCGGCGTTCGCGGCGAACTCCCAGGCCAAGGTGTGCGCCGCCGCGGTGGCCACGCTCGTCGCCGGCGGCACGCCGTCCGTTCCCAAGCTGATCAACACCTGCTACAGCCTGGTCGCGCCCGACTACGGGATCTCGGTCGCCGGCGTCTACCAGCCCACCGGCGGGCAGCTCGCCGACGTTCTCGGCGCCGGCGGCGTGAGCCCGTTGGACGCGCCGCGCGAAACGCGCAAGGCGGAGGCGGTGCTCGCCGAGGCCTGGTTCCGCACGATCACCGCCGAGGCGTTCGGGTGAGATTCGCCGTAGCGTTCGTCGCCGCCTGCTGCGCGGCGGGCGCGGCGAGCGGCGGCGGCGCGAACGCGCAGGACTCGATCCCGGCCTCGCTCACCGGCGCCAAGGGCGACCCGGCGCGCGGCCGCGCCATCGTCACCAACCGCCAGCTCGGCCTGTGCCTGCTCTGCCACAGCGGCCCGTTCCCGGAGGAGCGCTTCCAGGGCAATCTCGCGCCCGATCTCGCGGGCGCCGGCAAGCGCTGGTCCGAGGGCCAGCTGCGCCTGCGGATCGTCGATTCGAGCCGAGTCAACCCGGCCACTATCATGCCGTCGTATCATCGAACCGACGGGTTCACGCGGGTCGCGCCGGCGTGGCGCGGCAAGCCCGTCCTGACCGCCGACCAGATCGAGGACGTGGTGGCCTTCTTGACGACACTGAGGGATTGATGAATCGCGCGACGTCGCGCCGCGAGTTCCTCGCGGGCGCCGCGGCCGGGCTCGGGCTGGGCGCGGTCATCGCGGTGACGCCCGCTCACGCGACTCCCCAGGAGATGCAGGACGCCATCCGGAAGGTCGTCGGCTCGGCCCCCGTCACCAAGGGGCGGGTCAAGCTCGAGCTGCCGCCGCTCTCCGAGAACGGCAACACCGTGCCGCTCACGGTCAGCGTCGAGAGCGCGATGACACCGGCCGACCACGTCCGGGCCATCCACGTGTTCACGGAGCTGAACCCGCAGCCCGAGGTCGTCACCTTCCGCCTCCGCCTGCCTCGAGGACGCGTAGCCGTGGCCAATGCGCTCATCAACGTGCCGGACCGGACGCGACGCGGCGAGATCGTCGAGATCAAGACGCTGATCTCGCACCCGATGGAGACCGGGTATCGCCGCTCACAGCTCGGTGCCCGGATCCCGCGCGACATCATCCGGCTGTTCGTGTGCACTTACAACGGCACGGAGGTCTTCCGGGCCGAGCTCCACCCGGCCATCACCGCCAACCCGTTCTTCGTCTTCTCGACCGTCGCCACCGAGAGCGGGACGCTCACGTTCCAGTGGACCGGCGACAACGGCTTCTCGGTGACCGAGACCGCCGCCATCACGGTCGATTGAGCGGGAGAGCTCGCCGCCTCCTGATCACGCTCTCGATGGTCGCGCTCGCCGGGGCGTCGTTCGCCGGCGAGATCCCGCAAGCGGAGCGCCGCTCGGGTTACGAGCTCATGAGCCGCGAGACGCGGGCGATGCAGGACGACGACACCGCCAATCCCGGGATGCTGGCGGTGCTCGAGGGCAGCGCGCTCTGGGCGCGCAAGACCGGCGCCGGTGGGCGCGCCTGCGCCGACTGCCACGGCGACGCGCGCGCCAGCATGAAGGGCGTGGCCGCGCGCTATCCGGCGTACGACGCGACGCTGAAGCGACCCGTCAACCTCGAGCAGCGCATCAATTTGTGCCGCACCGAGCGGCAGCAGTCGCCGGCGCTCGCCTACGAGAGCCGCGAGCTCCTGGCGCTGACGGCGTACGTGGCGCGCCAGGCGCGCGGCGTGCCTATCGACATCCCCGTCGATGCCCGGACGCAACCGTTCCTCGACCGCGGCCGGGCCGCGTTCTACCGACGGCAGGGTCAGCTGAACCTCGCCTGCAGCCAGTGTCACGACGATAACTGGGGCCGGCGCCTGGCCGGCAACACGATCCCGCAGGCGCACCCGACCGGCTATCCCGTCTACCGCCTCGAGTGGCAGAGTCTCGGCTCGCTCCAGCGGAGACTCCGCAACTGTCTGGTCGGGATCCGCGCCGAGCCGTACGAGTATGGCGCGCCGGAGATGGTCGAGCTCGAGCTGTTCCTGATGTGGCGCGCGCGCGGGATGGCGATCGAGACGCCCGGCGTCCGGCCGTAGTGCGCGGCTATGAACAGACAATGCTAGACTCCTCCCCGCGGAGGGACGACATGCGAGCGGTGACCTTCTCTCGATTGGGTGGACCTGAGGTGCTGGAAGTGTCGGAGCTGCCCGTGCCGCAGCCCGGCCCCGGCGAAGTGCGCATTCGCGTCGCGGCGGCGACGGTCAACCCGACGGACATCAGCTTCCGCTCGGGGCGGCAGCTGACCACGGCCCAGCTGGCCGAGATGGGTGTGCTGCCCCCGTACATTCCCGGCATGGAGCTGGCCGGCGTGGTGGACGCCGTCGGCGAGGGCACGCAATGGCGCACCGGCGACCGCGTGATGGCGATCGTCAATCCGCGCCGTCCGGGCGGCGGTGCGCAGGCCGAGCAGGTCGTGGTTCCAGCCGCGTCCGTCGCGCGCGTGCCCGAGAAAGCCAGCCTGGAGGCCGCCGCCACCCTGCCGATGAACGGGCTGACGGTGCGCCTC
>QHSM01000030.1 GCA_003221595.1 Candidatus Rokuibacteriota bacterium
CGGCTTCGCGGTGCAGACGAACATCGTCCGTCAGGACGGTCGCCGGTCGGTGCTGCTCACTGTCATCAAGAAGGGCGGGGCCTCGACGCTCACGATCGTCAAGCAGCTCAAGCAGCTGCTGCCGGGCATCCGGGCCTCCGCGCCGCCCGGCCTCGAGGTCAAGGAGCTCTTCGATCAGTCGCTCTTCGTGCGCGCCGCCATCGCGGGCGTGCTCACCGAAGGGGCGATCGCGGCGTTCCTCACCGGCCTCATGATCCTGCTCTTCCTGGGGAGCTGGCGCAGCACGCTCGTCGTGATCACGTCGATCCCGCTCTCGATCCTCACGTCGCTGGCCATCCTGAGCTTGATCGGCCAGACGCTCAACGTGATGACGCTCGGCGGGCTCGCGCTCGCGGTCGGCATCCTGGTGGACGACGCCACGGTGGAGATCGAGAACATTCACCGTAACCTGGGGCTCGGCAAGCGCCTGGTGCAGGCGATCCTCGACGGCGCCCAGCAGATCGCCACGCCGGCCTTCGTCTCGACGCTCTCGATCTGCATCGTGTTCGTCCCGGTCGTCTTCCTGACCGGCCCCGCGAAGTATCTCTTCACGCCCCTGGCCATGGCCGTCGTGTTCGCCATGCTGGCGTCGTACCTCCTGTCGCGCACGATCGTTCCGACGCTCGTGCGCTACCTGCTGGCCGGCGAAGCCCACGGCCCGGCCGACGCGGGCGCCGCGCCCGGCTTCTTCGGCCGGATCCACGACGTATTTCAGCTCCAGTTCGAGCGGCTTCGTACCGCGTACGTCGGCGCCCTGGAAGCCGCGCTGAGCCGGCGGGCGCGCGTGCTCGCGGTCTTCGGCGTGATCGCCCTGAGCGGCGCGGCGCTCTTGCCCTTCGTCGGGCGCGATTTCTTCCCGGAGGTGGACACCGGACAGTTCCGCCTCCACGTGCGCGCGCCGGCCGGCACCCGCATCGAGGAGACCGAGCAGGTGTTCGCCGACGTCGAGGCCGCGATTCGCCGCCTCATCCCGAAGGAAGAGATTCAGCTGGTGATCGACAACATCGGTCAGCCCCAGCCGATCAATCTCGCGTTCACGGACAGCGTGACCGTCGGCGCCTCCGACGGGGAAATCCTGGTGGCGCTGAATCCCGATCACCAGCCGACTGCCAAATGGATGAAGGCGCTCCGGGAGACGCTGCCGCGTGAATTCCCGGGCGTGACCTTCTTCTTCCAGCCGGCCGACATCGTGAGCCAGATCCTGAACTTCGGGCTGCCGGCCCCGATCGACGTGCAGGTCATCGGGTTCAACCAGCAGGCCACGCACGAGGTGGCGGTCGAGCTGACCGCCCGGATGGCGCGCATCCCGGGCGCGGCCGACGTTCACCTGCACCAGGTCGTGAACGCGCCGTCCCTGCTCGTCAACGTCGACCGATCGCGCGCCGCCGAGCTGGGCCTGACCCAGCGTGACGTGGCCAACAACGTCCTGGTGTCGCTCAGCTCGAGCGCGGTGGTGTCGCCGAACTACTGGTCCGATCCGCGCAGCGGTATCAACTATCTGGTCGCGGTGCAGACGCCGCAGAGCCGGGTCGACTCGGTCAACACGCTGATGAACACGTCGGTGACCGCGGCCACGCCCGGCCCGCCCCAGCTGCTCAGCAACCTGGCGACGCTCGAGCGCCGGGAGCTTCCGGCCGTCATCAGCCACTCGAACGTGCAGCCGGTCTTCGACGTCTACGCCAACGTGCAGGACAAGGACCTCGGCAGTGTCGCCGACGCGGTCAAGCGGATCACGGCCGAGCTCAGGCCCAAGCTGCCGCCCGGCCACACCATCACCGTGCGCGGCCAGGTGGAGAGCATGAACTCCGCCTTCGTCCGTCTGGGCCTCGGGCTGATCCTCGCCGTCCTGCTCGTCTACCTGCTGATGGTCGTGAACTTCCAGTCCTGGCTCGATCCGTTCATCATCATCACAGCGCTGCCCGCCGGGCTCTGCGGGATCGTGTGGATGCTCTTCGCCACCCACACGACGTTCAGCGTGCCCGCCCTCATGGGCGCCATCATGAGCGTCGGCGTCGCCACCGCGAACAGCATCCTGATGGTCACGTTCGCGAACGACCAGATGCTCGAGGGCCACGACGCGCGCGGGGCTGCCCTCGCGGCCGGCGCGACCCGCCTGCGCCCGGTGCTGATGACCGCGCTCGCCATGATCATCGGCATGCTGCCGATGTCGCTCGGCCTCGGCGAGGGCGGCGAGCAGAACGCGCCGCTGGGCCGCGCGGTGATCGGCGGTCTGGTGGTGGCGACCTTCGCCACACTGTTCCTCGTTCCGCTGGTGTACAGCGTTCTTCGCCGGCGGCCGCCGCGCGAGGATTTCCTCGACGATCCGACGCCCGAGATCGGTGCCGCGCCGATTTCCCAGGAGTGAGCGATGCCTGAGTCGAAGACGACGTGGAGCTTCCTCATAGGCCTGGGCCTGCTGGCCGGGCTGGTCGTGATCGGCGTGGTGCCGCGCGTACGCCAGAGCGCCGAGCTCGTCGCCGCGTCGACAGCCCCCGACGCGGGCCTCGTGTCGGTCGGCGTGGTGCCGCCCAAGCGCGCCGACGGGCCGATCGACCTCGTCCTGCCGAGCAGCGTCCAGGCGATCGAGGAGGCGGCCATCTACTCACGCACCAGCGGCTACGTCCGTGAGCGCTACGTCGACATCGGCGACCGCGTCGCGGCGGGGAAGGCCCTGGCCCAGATCGACACGCCCGAGCTGGATCAGGAGCTGAGCCAGGCGCGCGCCGCGCTGGCCCAGACGCGCTCGAGCCTGGCGCAGGCCCGCGCCAGCCTCACCCAGGCCCAGGCGAATCTGAACCAGGCGCACGCGGCGCTCGATCAGTCGAAGGCCAACGAGGGCTTCGCCGGCATCACCGCGGATCGCTTCACCCGACTCGAGCGCGACGAGCTGGTCGCCCATCAGGACGCCGACGAGAAGCGCACCGCGCTGGCGGCGTCCCGCGCGGCCACCGCGGTGTCCCAGGCCAACGTCGCCGCGATGCAGGCAAACATCGGCGCCCTCGAGGCCAGCGTGGGGGCGGCCCAGGCGAACGTGGCCGCGAACGAGGCCAACGTGCAGCGCCTGATGGCGCTCCAGTCCTTCCAGCGGGTGGAAGCGCCGTTCGCCGGCATCATCACCGCCCGCGGCACCGACCGGGGCGCCCTGATCACGGCGGGCAGCGGCAACGGCGCGAGCCCCCCGCTGTTCCGGATCGCCCACGTCGAGAACTTGCGGATCTTCGTCAACGTCCCCCAGACCTTCGTGCGCTCCATCGCCGTGGGCCAGGAGGTCCGCGTCCTCGTCCCCGAGTATCCGCAGCGGCCGTTCGTCGGGACGATCACGAGCACCGCCGGCGCGCTCGATCCGGCGTCGCGCACGCTCCTGACGGAAGTGCGTCTGCGTAACGACGACCACGCGCTCATGCCCGGCATGTACGCGCAGGTGAAGTTCAGCCTGGTGCCCGCCGACGACGTGTGGGTGATTCCCGCGACGGCGCTGATCGCGCGGGCGGCGGGGCCGCAGGTCGTCACCGTGCGCGGCGACGGGACGGTGCACTACGTGAGCGTTCAGCTCGGCCGCGACCTCGGGCAGTCCCTCGAGATCCTCGCCGGGCTCTCCGGCACCGAGCGGCTCGTCGTCAGCCCGCCGGACGGCCTGAAGGAAGGCGGCCGCGTCACCGTCGCGGGCGCTCGAGAGGAGCCCGCCAAAGCGCGGTAAGATCCGCGCCGATGGTCGAGCACTCGACCGACGTGCAGGTGCGCTGGAGCGACGTCGATCCGGCCGGGGTCGTCTTCTATCCGCGGTTCTTCGAGTGGTACGACCTGGGCTGCGAGTCGCTGTTCGCGTCCCTCGGGCTGCCGTGGCCCGAGGCGTTTCCGAAGTACGACATCGTCGGCGTGCCCATCGTCGAGTCGGGATCGAAGTTCCTGAGCCCCGCGCGCTACGGCGACGTGCTGACGATCAGATCGAAGGTCGCGTGGGTCAGGACCCGGACGTTCCGGATGGAGCACGAGATCTGGGTCGGCGCCCGGCTCTGCTCCGCCGGCTTCGAGGTACGCGCGTGGGTCGGCCGGCCGGCGTCGCCCGGCGAGGCGCTCCATGCCCGGCCGATTCCCGAGGACGTGGCGCGACGGCTCCGCGGAGCATGACGGTATACTCGGTCCGCCATGGGTGAGCTGAGCCGCGTCTGTCTCTCGGTCCACACGCCGCGCTACTGCACCTACGAGGCGGCGTTCGCCGGCAAGCTGGCGCACCCCGACTTCCGCGCCGTGCGCGACGGGCTCATCGAGCAGGGACGGGAGCTGGCGACCGCCCAGCTCGACGTCATCGTGATCAACTCCTGCCACCTCGTGACGACCTTTCCGACGGTCGTCGACGGTACGCCGCGCCATCGGGGCGTGCTGACCGCGCAGGAGGTGCCGGAGCTGATCCACGGCGTCGAGTACGACTTTCCGGGCGACTACGATCTGGCGGCGGCGATGATCGATCGCGGCGCGGCGGCGGGGCTCCAGTGCGTCCTCGCGAACGACATCCACTATCCGCTCGACTACGGCACGGTGATGCCGATCGTGTGCTACCTCGACCGGACGCAGCGAGTCCCGGTCGTGCCGATCTCCGTCTGCCTCGTGGCCGATCTTGAGGAATCGTTCGCGTGGGGTCAGCACATCGCGCGGTCGGTGGCCGCCGCGGGCCGGCGGGCGGCGTTCGTGGCCAGCGGGAGCGTCTCGCACAAGCTGGTGCGGGGACCCGAGACGTGGCCGGCGCCCGTCGAGCAGGAGCTCGACCGGCGGTTCGCGCAGATGCTGGCCGACGGCGAGTACGCGAAGCTCTGGGCGTGGCTCCCGGAGTACGTCGAGGCCGCCGAGCCCGAGATGGGCGGGCGCCACCTCGCCATGATGCTCGGCGCCATCCTCGAGACGGGACGGAGCTTTGCCGCCACCGTGTATGCCTACGGCCCGTCCTCCGGCAGCGGCAACTACGTAATTTCCCTCGCCGCCCGGTGACGCCGGCGTCGTCCGCCGCGTCATTTGGTCCGGCCCGCGCCCTTTGCTAGAATCCCGCAACTCGTTTCAAGCTCGCGCGACCGTGCCGCGGTCGGCGAGCCCGATCAGGAGGAGGTCAATCGTGCGCACGAAAACTCGCGCTGCTCTCGTGGGGCTCCTCGCGGCGCTCGTCGCGTTTCCGGCCGCCGCGGAGACGGTGAAGATCGGCTTCATCACCACGCTGTCGGGGCCGCAGGGCGCCATCGGCGAGCACATGAAGAACTCCGTCGAGCTGGCGCTCGACCATCTCGGACGCAAGCTGGGCGGGCTCGACGTCGAGGTGATCTACGGCGACGATCAGGTCAAGCCCGACGTCGGCAAGCAGCTCGCCGACGAGATGCTCAAGAAGCACAAGGTCCACTTCGTCTCGGGCGTCATCTGGTCGAACGTGATGCTGGCGGTCGCGCCGACGGTGACCGGCGCCGGCACCTTCATGATCGGGACGAACGCCGGGCCCCACGAGCTCGCCGGCAAGATGTGCCACGAGATGTTCTTCACCACGTCGTGGCAGAACGATCAGACGCCCGAGGCCATGGGCAAGTACATGCAGGACCAGAACCTCACCGACGTGTACGCGATGGCGCCGAACTACGCCGCCGGCAAGGACATGATCGCGGGGTTCAAGCGCTACTTCAAGAACAAGGTCGTCGCCGAGGTCTACACCCAGCTCGGCCAGCAGGACTATCAGGCGGAGATCAGCCAGCTCCGCGCCGCGAACCCGAAGGCGGTCTTCGTCTTCTATCCCGGGGGCATGGGCATCCAGTTCCTCAAGCAGTACGCCCAGGCCGGCCTGCGCGGCCAGATCCCGCTCTACTCCGTGTACACGGTGGACGAGATCTCGCTGCCGGCCGTGAAGGAAGCGGCGCTCGGCCAGTTCGAGACGCGCTACTGGAGCCCCGACCTCAAGAACGACGCGAACCAGAAGTACGTCGCCGACTTCCGGAAGAAGTACGGCAAGATGCCGGTCTTCTACGGCGCCCAGAGCTACGACGGGATCCTGCTGATCGACAGCGCGATCCGGGCGGTGAAGGGCGACCTCACCAACAAGAAGGGCATGATCGCGGCGATGCGCCGGGCCGACTACAAGTCGACGCGGGGTCCGTACTCGTACAACACGAACCACTTCCCGATCGAGAACTTCTATCTGCTCAAAGCCGTGCAGAGCCCGGATGGCGATTTCGCGATGCAGATCCAGCGCACTGTCTTCGAGAGCCACAAGGACGCCTACGCCGCCGAGTGCCCGATGAAGTGGTAGCCGCGGCGTTGGCGGCGCTCGCCCGGCGGTGAGCTGGGCCCTCGTCCTCGAGCAGACGCTCAACGGCCTGCAGTACGGCGTCATGCTCTTCCTCATGGCCGCGGGGCTGACGCTCGTCTTCGGCATCATGAACCTCGTCAATCTCGCGCACGGCTCCCTCTACATGGTCGGCGCCTATCTCGCCGCGGCGTTCGCCCAGTGGTCCGGATCGTTCGTGCTCGGCGTCGCGCTGGCGCTGCCGGCAACGCTCCTGGTCGGCATCGCGGTCGAGGTGACCGCGCTGCGCACGCTCTACGAGCGCGATCATCTCGACCAGGTGCTGGCGACCTTCGGCTTGATCCTCTTCTTCAACGAGCTGATCGCCATCGTGTGGGGCCGCGCGGCGATCTACACGAGCGTGCCGCCGATCCTGGGCGGCCACTTTCCCATCCTGCCGGGCGTGCCGTATCCCACCTATCGTGCCGGAATCATCCTGGTCGGCGTCGCGGTGTCCGTGCTGCTCTGGTGCCTGGTGACCCGCACTCGCCTGGGGATGCGCATCCGCGCCGGCGCCAGCAACCGCACGATGGTCTCGGCGCTCGGCGTGAACGTCCGGCTCCTCTACACGCTGGTCTTCGGCCTGGGCGCCGCGCTCGCGGGCCTCGCCGGAGCGATGGCCGGTCCCATCTACGCCGTGCAGCCCGGTATGGGCGAGGCCATCCTGATCCAGGTCTTCGTCGTCATCGTCATCGGCGGCATCGGCTCCATCCGCGGCGCGATGGTCGGCGCGATCGTGGTGGGCATGGCGGACACGCTCGGCCGCGCGTTCCTCAAGCCCATGCTGGCCACGGTCATCTCGCCGCCCGCCGCGGACAAGGCGGGCCCCGCGCTCGCCTCGATGCTGATCTACCTCCTGATGGCGGCGGTGCTGTTCTTCCGCCCGGAAGGGCTGTTCCCGGCGCGGAGCCGCTCCTGATGGCGGACCGCCGGCGCGTCATCACGCTCACCGTCGGCGGCGTCCTGCTGGCGCTGGTGCCGCCGATCGCGGCGCTCACCGATCAGCCGTTCTACCTCGACCTGTTCCGGCGCATGATGATCTTCGCCATCGCCGCGGTGAGCCTCGACCTCATCCTGGGCTACGGCGGCATGGTCAGCTTTGGCCACGCGGCCTATCTCGGCATCGGCGCCTACGCGGTCGGCATTGCCGCCTTCCACGGGATCACGAACGGGCGGCGTGTACTTCATCATGATCACCCTCGCGTTCGCCCAGATGCTCTACTACCTCGGCATCAGCCTCGAGACCTACGGCGGTGACAACGGGATGCGGCTGGCGTCCCGCAGCCGGTTCGGCGGGCCGATCGATCTCGCGCAGCCGGCGATCTTCTACTACGTCGTGCTGGCCATCCTCGTCGGGCTCCTCGTTCTCGGCCGCCGGCTCGTCGCCTCGCGCTTCGGCATGGTCATCCGCGCGGCGAAGGCCAACGAGCCGCGCGCGCGCGCGATCGGATTCTCGACCGTGCGGTACAAGCTCACGGCCTTCGTCATCGCCGGCGGTACGGCCGGGCTCGCCGGGGCGCTCTTGGCCAACCAGACGGAGTATCTGACGCCGGACTTCATGCACTGGACCCGCTCGGGCGAGATCATGTTCATGGTGATTCTCGGCGGCATGGGCTCGCTGTTCGGGCCCGTGATCGGCGCGGTGGCGCTCCTGCTGCTCGAAGACGTCCTGTCCGCGCTGACCGCGCACTGGCAGATCATCCTCGGGCCGATCCTGATCCTGGTCGTGCTGTTCGCGAAGCGCGGCCTGTTCGGCCTGCTGTCCGGCGCCCGCATTGACTAGCCGCGTGCTCGAGGTGCGGGCGCTCAGCAAGCGCTTCGGCGGCCTGCTGGCCAGCGATCGGATCGACCTCGATGTGGCCTCCGGCGAGACGCACGCGATCATCGGACCCAACGGCGCGGGCAAGACCACGCTCATCGGGCAGCTCGCGGGCGATCTTCGTCCCGACGCCGGCGCCATCCGCTTCATGAGTCGGGACGTCACGCGGCTCGACGCTCCGTCGCGGTCGCGGCTCGGACTGGCGCGATCCTTTCAGATCACGAGCATCTTCCCCGAGCTGTCCGCCCTCGACAACGCGGCCCTCGCCGTCCAGGCGCACTGCGGCTCGAGCTTCCGGTTCTGGCGCCCGGCCCGCGACGAGCGCGCGCTTCGCGAGCCGGCACAGCTCGCGCTCGAGTCCGTGGGGCTCGGCGAGCGCGGCGGCATCGCGGCCGCCAATCTCGCCCACGGCGAGCAGCGGCAGCTCGAGATCGCGATGGCCCTGGCGACCCAGCCGCGGCTCTTGCTCCTCGACGAGCCGGTCGCGGGCATGGGGCTCGAGGAATCCCAGCGAATGGTTCGCTTTCTCGCAACAATCAAGGGGCGGATCACGATCGTCCTCGTCGAGCACGACATGGACGCGGTCTTCACGCTCGCCGACCGCATCTCCGTCATGGTCTACGGCCGGATCATCGCCACCGGGACGCCCGCGCAGGTGCGGGCCAACGAGCAGGTGCGGCGCGCCTATCTGGGTGAGGACGCATGCTGACGGTCGACGCGCTCGAGACCGCGTACGGCGTGAGCCAGGTGCTCTTCGGCGTGAGCTTCGCCGTCGCCCCCGGACAGGTGGTGACGCTCCTGGGCCGGAACGGGATGGGCAAGACCACGACCGTGCGCTCGATCATGGGCATCGCGCGGCCCAGGGCCGGCGCGATCCACTTCGAGGGTCGGGCGATCCACGGTTTGCCCCCGTACCGCGTGGCACAGGCCGGAGTGGGCCTGGTCCCCGAGGGCCGCCAGATATTCGCCAACCTCACGGTGAGGGAGAACCTGGTCGCGACCGCGGCGAACCGCGGCGGGAGCCACGAGCCGTGGCGAGTCGAGACCGTCTTCGATCTCTTTCCCCAGCTGGCGGCGCGCGCGCGAAGCCTCGGCGGCGCGCTCTCGGGCGGCGAGCAGCAGATGCTGGCGATCGGTCGCGCGCTGATGACCAACCCGAGACTGCTGATCCTCGACGAGGCGACCGAGGGGCTGGCGCCGCTCGTCCGGGCCGAGATCTGGCGCTGCGTGGAAGGCCTCAAGGCGCGCGGCCAGTCGATCCTGCTCATCGACAAGGACGTGCGCACGCTCACCCGCATCGCGGACGCGCACTACATCCTCGAGAAGGGCCGGATCGTCTGGACGGGAACGTCGGCCGAGCTCGGCGCTCGGGCAGACATTCAGCACCGGTACCTCGGCGTGTGAGAGACTGCACGCCGTGAGCTGGATCGATCGCGCGTTTCCGACCACCGCGACACCGAGCGACCTGGTGGGGCGGGTGCTCGGACTCAATCCGGGCATGATGACCGGGCCCGGTACCAACACCTACCTGGTGGGGCGCCGCGATCCGATCCTCATCGACACCGGGGCCGGCGTGGCCGATTACCCGGCCCTGCTCGCGCGCTACCTGGCCGAGCGCGGCTGGTCGCAGCCCTCACGGATCATCCTCACGCACCGTCACGCCGATCATCTCGGCGGCGTCTCGCAGCTACGCGCGCGCTTTCGCGGCATCCACGTCGCGAAGATGCTCCACCGCGACCCGTCCCTTCCGGAATCGATCCACGACCTGCGCGACGGCCAGAAGATCGAGGGCGACGGCTGCACGCTGATCGCGCTCTACACGCCCGGCCACGCCTCCGATCACCTCTGCTACTACCTGGCGGAGGAGAAGGCGCTCTTCACCGGCGACGTGGTCCTGGCCGGATCCACGACGGTGATCCCGGCCGCGGACGGCGACCTGCTCGACTACATGAATTCGCTGAAGCGGCTGCAGGGGCTCGAGGTCCGGCGGATCTATCCGGCCCACGGCCCCGTCATCGAGGACGGCCCGGCTCGGATCCAGGAGTACATCGATCATCGCCTGATGCGCGAGCGCCAGATCCTCCAGGCGCTCGGCGACGGCCTCGCCACCATTCCCGCGATGGTCGAGAAGATCTACGCCGAGGTGCCGAAGACGCTCCATCCGATGGCAGCGCAGTCGGTGGAGTCGCATCTGAAGAAGCTCGCGCGCGATGGGCGCGTGCTCGAGAGCGTCGTGCGGGACGCGCCGTCCCGCTGGCTGCTCGTCCGCTAGCCCGTCGCCGGGCGCTCGCGCGCCCGCTCCACCAGCGCCCGGAACAGATTGCGGGCGGTTGGATCGTGGCCGACGAGCTCTTCCGGGTGCCACTGGACGCCGACGACGAAGCGGGAGTCGTCGACCAGCTCCACGCCCTCGATGATCGAATCCGGAGCCCACGCCACGTCCTTCAGCCCGCGGCCGAGACGGTGGATCGCCTGGTGGTGGAAGCTGTTCACCTCGACCTCCAGCGAGCCGAGAATGCCGGCGAGCCGCGAGCCGTCCTGCACCTTCACCTGATGCACCGCCGTGCTGCGGGACCGGCCCTGGAGCGCCGCCTGGCTGTGATCGAGCGGCGAGCCCGGCGCGCTCGGAATGTCCTGATGGAGGCTGCCGCCGAGGGCGACGTTGAGCACCTGGAGGCCGCGGCAGATCGCGAGCAGGGGAGTGCGCGTCTCGATCGCCCGGCGGGTCAGCTCGATCTCGAGCCCGTCGCGCGCCGCGGAGACGTCGGCGGTGGTCGAGTGCGGCGCCTCGCCGAACCGGGCCGGATCGACGTCGCCGCCTCCCGTCAGCAGCACACCGTGCAGCCGCTTCAGGAGCTCGGCGCGCGCCGAGGGCTCGAGCTGCGGTGGTAGCAAAACCGGAATCCCGCCGGCCTGCTGGACCGCGCCGAGGTACGCCGCGTTCACGTAGGCGCGTTCCGGATATCGGTCGACGGTGACCGACGTCGACACGCCGATGAGCGGTGGATTCATTGACTTCAAGGGTAGCACGGTGCCCCTTGGCGGGTGGCTCCCCCGCGAGTATGATTGCCGCCATGAGCCTAGACTCCGTCAGCTCCCAGCAAAAAGCGCCCGCTCACACTCCCACCGCCACGGCCCAGGTGATCGGCACCCGCTGGGCGGTGGCCGCCGGCCACACGCTCGCGTCCGAAGCGGCGTCGCGCGTGCTCGGCGCCGGTGGCAATGCGATCGACGCCGGCGTCGCCGCGGGGATCACCCTGGGCGTCGTCCACTGCGACATGGTCAGCGTCGCGGGCGTCGCGCCGATTCTCGTGCACATCGCGCGGACCGGCGAGACGTGGCAGGTCTCGGGCGTCGGTCCGTATCCGCGCGCGAGCTCGGTCGCGTACTTCCGCGAGCGGCACGGCAACCAGATCGCGCCGGGCCTGGCGCGGACCGTCGTGCCGGCGGCGCCGGACGCCTGGTGCACGGCCCTCGCGCGCTGGGGCACCATGTCGTTCGCCGAGGTCGCGACGGCGGCCACCGAGCATGCGGAGCGCGGGTTCCCGGTCTCGCAGTTCACGGCCTATCAGATGGGCTCGAACGTCGACAAGTACCGGCGCTGGCCGTCGTCCTCAGCCCTCTATCTGCGCGATGGGCGGGCGCTCCGCGTCGGCGAGGTTCTCGTGCAGCGCGAGCTAGGCGAGACGCTCCGGCGTATGGCCCGCGCCGAGGCCAAGGTGGGCGGCAGCCGCGAGGCCGGCATTCGCGCCGCGCGCGACGAGTTCTACCGGGGCGAGACCGCGAAGCGCATCGCCGAATTCCACCGCGCCGAGGGCGGGCCGCTCGCGGCCAGCGACCTCGCGGAGTTCAGCGTGGAGGTTGCTCCCGCGCTCCGGACCACCTTCGGCTCCTACGAGGTCGCCGCGTGCGGCTTCTGGTGTCAGGGGCCGTCGCTGCTGCAGATGCTCAATCTCCTGGACGGCGTCGACCTCAAGGCTCTCGGGCACAATTCGCCCGCGTACCTGCATCGCATCATCGAGACGATCAAGCTCGCCTTCGCCGATCGCGACGCGTACTACGGCGATCCGCACTTCGTGAAGGTCCCGGACGGGCTGCTCTCCAAGGCGTACGCGGCGGCGCGTCAGCGGCTGTTCAAGGAGCGGGCGTGGCCGCAGCTGCCGCCCCCGGGCGATCCCGACCGGCTCGACGCCGTCCGTAATCTGGAGGCCGCGCTCCCGCTGGCCGGGGGCTCGCACCCCGCGCCCGGCGCCGAGACGGACGCGCTCGACACGAGCTACGTCGCCGTCGTGGACGAGGCGGGCAACGGATTCTCGGCCACGCCGAGCGATCCGAACGTCGACTCACCGGTGGTCAGCGGCGTCGGCTGCGTCGTGTCGCCGCGCGGCTCCCAGGGCTGGCTCGACCCCGAGCACCCGAGCGTCGTCGCGCCGGGCAAGCGGCCCCGCCTCACGCCCGCGCCGGCGATGGCCTTCACGGGCGGCCGCCTGCTCATGCCGTTCGGCACTCCCGGCGGCGACGTGCAGCAGCAGGCGATGCTCCAGGTGTTCCTGAACACCACGGTCTTCGGCATGGATCCGCAGGTCGCCATCGAGGCGCCACGCGTCGCGTCGCGCAGCCACCCCGACTCGTTCTGGCCGCATGCGGTGGCTCCCGGCAAGATGGAGGCCGAGCGGCGCATTCCGCGCGAGACGCTCGACGCGCTGGCGGCCCTCGGCCACAGCGTCGCGGAATGGCCAGAATGGGAGTGGCGGGCCGGCGCGGTGTGCGCCGTCAAGGTCGGAGCGGAAGCGACCCGGTGGGCCGGGGCCGATCCGCGTCGCGGCTGCCACGCCATCGCGCGCTAGCTCCGCGGCTCGGCCCGACCGGGTACCGGCCGCGCGGCGGCGCCTGAAGCGCGTAGCCGAGCGGCCCGTCTATCACGTCGGCGACAAGTGGTTCCGCACCGACGGCGCCTGGGAGCTCACCCGCATCGACAAGGACGTCTACGTCTTCTCGGCGGGCGCGGACCGGGAGTTCCACCTCACGAAGGATCTCGGCATTTTCAAGATCGTGCTCGACGGGCGAACCGAGCTCGAGATCGATTCACCGCCGAAGTTCAGCTGGCCCCTCGAGGTCGGCAAATGGGGCGTCGGCCGCGCCCTCTGGCGGTCCGCGCCGCCCCGGCCGCTGCTGGGCTTCACGGGCGCGATCAACGTTGCGTGGCAGGTCGATCTGGCCGAGGACCTCGCGACGGCTGCGGGGACCTTCCGGACTCTGCGGATCAGCGAGAAGATCGAGACGGTCGCGGCGGGGTTCGGGGGCAGCGGTCAACAGTTCGGACAGGTCTTCCTCTGGTACTCACCCGACGCGCAGCGCTTCGTGAAGGCCGAGGGCAACCTCAAGGGGCTCAGCTGGGAGCTGGCCCGCGGAGCGCAGCCGCCGACCCCGCCGGCCGTCGCGGCCCGGCCGCCCGATCAGCCGCGGCGGGACGCCCCGCCGCCCGCCGCTCCGCCGGCGCCGCCACACCGGGAGCCCTCGCCGCCCGCCGTGGCCGTGCCGCCGCCAGCCCCGGCGTCCCCGGCTACGCCGCCGACCCCGCATCCCCCGGTCGCGGCGCCGCCGAAGGGCGACATCCAGGCGCCGCGGATCACCCTCAGCTCGCCGCTCCCGGACGCGCGAGTCACGGAAACACAGGTTCTCATCACGGGCCTCGTCACGGACAACGTCGACGTCGTCCGCATCCAGGTACTGGTCAACGGCGTCGAGGCGACGCCGCTGCGCGAGGTCGGCGTCACGGGGCGGGGCGTGCCGGTGAGCGCGCTCGCGCCGCTCAAGCCGGGGCCGAACGTGCTCGAGATCATCGCGACCGACAGGGCAGGGAACGTCACGCAGCTGCTCCGGACCGTGACCCGCGTCGTCGCACCCTCGACCGGAAGCGCTCCGGCGTCCCCGGGACCGGGTCGGTAGGTCCCGCGATCAGGACGTGGCGGGCGCCGCGAGCCGCGTCGGCCGCGATGTGACGGGCTCCTCGCGGATCGCGAGCGCCAGGCCCGCGGCGACGAAGCCCATGAGCGCGGCGGAGACGAACGCGATCTCGTAGCCGCCGGTCCACTCGTAGATCCAGCCGGCGAGCGCCGCCCCGAGCGCCGAGCCCACCTGATGGGACAGGAAGATCCAGCCCGAGAGCTCGCCCACCGAGTACCGGCCGAAGATGTTCGCCGTCAGCGTGGTGGTGGGCGGCACCGTCGAGATGTAGTTCAGGCCGAAGATCGCGGCCCACACGTGCAGCGACGGCGCGTTCCAGACGTAGAGCAGGAACAGGAGCGAGACCCCGCGGAAGAAATAGAAGAACGCCAGCGGCCCGCGCCGCCCGAACCGGTCGCAGATCCAGCCGGAGGAGATCGTGCCCAGCACGTTCATGGCGCCCATCACCGCGAGCGCCATCGACGCCTGCAGCTCGCTGAAGTTGTGCTCGAGCGCGTGCGGCATGAAGTGCGTGAGCACCATGCCGTTCGAGGTGTAGCCGCACACGAAGAAGGTCGCCATCAGGAGCCAGAACTGCGGCACCCGCATCGCCTCCAGGACCGCCACGCGCTGCGACTTCTCGATCGCCGCCGCCGCGGCCGCGGCGCTCGCGGTCCCGGTGGCGCCGTAGGGGCGAAGCCCGCGCTCGGCCGGGTCGTTGCGAACGAGGAGGAGCGCGATCGGGAGCACCAGGAGGAGCAGTCCCACGGCGAGCCAGAGGTAGCTCGAGCGCCAGCCGTATGACAGCGTGAGCACCATCGCCACGGGGATCACCACGAGCTGCCCGGCGGACATTCCGCCGGCCGCGAGGCCGATGGCGACACCGCGGCGTTGCTCGAACCATCGCGCCGCCACGGTCGACCCGGTCGCCATCGAGAGACCGCCGGCACCGACCGCCATCAGGAGCCCGATCGTCAGGTAGATTTGCCAGAGGTTCTGCGCGCGGGAGGCGCCGAGGGCGCCCACGCCGAGGAGCAGGAGCGAGAAGACGACCACCCGCCGCGGACCCCAGCGATCGGCAAACCGGCCGACGAAGGGCCCGACCGCGCCCAGAAGCAGGAGCGAGATCGCGGCAGCACCCGACAGGGCCCCCCGACCCCAGCCGAACTCCGCCTCCATGGGCTTGATGTAGACGCCGAAGGAGGAGCGCAGGCCGGTGCCGGCCATCATGCAGACGGTCACGGCGGCCAGCACAATCCACGCGGGATGCGGCCGCCGGATCGAGCTCACGGGCTTATGAGTCCCGGCCGCGCTCCCGAGATTCAGGAAAGGTCAGATTCAGGAACGGAAGAGTGTTGCGGCGGGGCCCTCAGCTCTTGGCGCCCGCCGGCGCCGTGCGCCTGAAGACGATCGCGTCGCCCTCGGCGTCGGCCGTCAGCGAGTCGCCGTCGGCGAACTCGCCCTGGAGAAGCTTCAGCGAGAGCGGATCCTGAACCAGCCGCTGGATCGTGCGCTTGAGCGGCCGGGCCCCGAACGTCGGGTCGTAGCCTTCGCGCCCGAGGAGCGCGCGGGCCGCGTCGGTCACGGAAAGCTCGATCCGCCGGGCCGCGAGCCGGTGGCGCAGGTGGCCGAGCTGGATGTCGACGATCCGGTCGAGCGCCTCGCGTCCGAGCGGCGCGAAGATGACCAGCTCGTCGATCCGGTTGAGAAACTCCGGCCGCAGCGTGTTGCGCAGCTCCTGCATGAGGAGCGGGCGCACTTTCTCCGGCTGCTCGTACTCGCGGAAGATGTGGCTTCCGAGGTTCGAGGTCATGATGACGACCGTGTTCCGGAAGTCCACCGTGCGCCCGTGGCCGTCGGTCAGCCGACCGTCGTCGAGCAGCTGCAGCAGCACGTTGAAGACGTCCCCGTGTGCCTTTTCGATCTCGTCGAAGAGGACCACGGAATACGGGCGCCGGCGGACGGCCTCGGTCAGCTGGCCGCCCTCGTCGTAGCCGACGTAGCCCGGCGGCGCGCCGATCAGACGGGCCACCGTGTGCTTCTCCATGTACTCCGACATGTCGATCCGGATCATCGCCCGCTCGTCGTCGAAGAGGAACTCGGCGAGCGCCCGCGCCAGCTCGGTCTTGCCGACGCCGGTGGGCCCGAGGAACAGGAACGAGCCGATGGGCCGATTGGGATCGGCGAGACCCGACCGGGCGCGCCGGACCGCGTTCGCCACGGCGCGGAGGGCCTCGTCCTGGCCGACGACGCGCCGGCTGAGGCGCTCTTCCATGTTCACGAGCTTCTGGATCTCGCCCTCGAGCAGCCGCGTGACGGGGATCCCCGTCCACTTGGCGACGGTGGCGGCGATGTCCTCCTCGTCGACCTCCTCGCGCAGCATGCGTCCGTGGGCGTGCTGGTCGGCGAGCTGCGCGTCCAGCTCGCCGAGCTGCTTCTCGAGCGTCATCAGCGTGCTGTAGCGGAGCTCGGCGGCGCGGTTCAGATCGCCCCGGCGCTCGGCGTCGGCCATCGCGTGCCGGGTCGCCTCGATCTCCTCCTTGATCTTGCCGATGCGGGTGATGCCGTCCTTCTCGGCCTGCCACCGCGCCTTGAGGCCGTCGCCCTTCTCACGCAGCTCGGCCAGCTCGGCGTCGATCTTGGCCAGGCGCTCGCGCGACACGGCGTCCTCCTCGCGGGCGACCGAGACGCGCTCGATCTGCAGCTGCATGACGCGGCGCTCGATCTCGTCGATCTCCTGCGGCATCGAATCGATCTGCATCCGGATGCGCGCCGCCGCCTCGTCGACGAGGTCGATCGCCTTGTCGGGCAGAAAGCGGTCGGCGATGTAGCGATGCGAGAGGACCGCCGCGGCGACGAGGGCGGTGTCCTTGATCTTCACCTTGTGATGGACCTCGTACTTGTCCTTCAGGCCGCGGAGGATCGCGATCGTGTCCTCCACCGAGGGCTCACGGACCATGACCGGCTGGAAGCGCCGCTCGAGCGCCGCGTCCTTCTCGATGTGCTTGCGGTACTCGTCGAGCGTCGTTGCCCCGACGCAGCGCAGCTCGCCGCGCGCCAGCGCGGGCTTGAGCATGTTGGCCGCGTCCACCGCGCCCTCGGCCGCGCCCGCGCCCACGAGCGTGTGGAGCTCGTCGATGAAGCAGATGATGGCGCCCGCCGACTCGGTGATCTCCTTCAGGACGGCCTTCAGGCGGTCCTCGAACTCGCCGCGGTACTTCGACCCGGCCACCAGGGCACCGATGTCGAGCGCGACCAGCTGCTTGCCCTTCAGCCCTTCGGGCACGTCGCCGGCGACGATCCGCTGGGCGAGCCCCTCGACGATCGCGGTCTTGCCGACGCCGGGCTCCCCGATGAGGACCGGGTTGTTCTTGGTGCGGCGCGAGAGCACCTGGATCACGCGGCGAATCTCCTCGTCGCGGCCGATGACCGGATCGAGCTTGCCGCGGCGCGCGAGATCGGTGAGATCGCGGGAGTAGCGCTGGAGCGCCTGGTACTTCTCCTCGGGGTTCGGATCGGTCACGCGCTGGGTGCCGCGGATCTCGACCAGCGCCTTGTAGATCGCCTCGGCGCTGACGCCGCTGGCCGACAGCACGCGGCCCGCGGCCCCGTCGCGCTCCTGCGCGAGGGCCAGGAGCAGGTGCTCGGTGGAGACGTACTCGTCGCGAAGCCGCTGGGCCTCGGCCTGCGCCCGCTCGAGGGCCTGCCGCGTGCGCTCGCCCAGGTACTGGCCGCTGGCGCCCCGCACCTTGGGCGCGCGCTCGAGCGTCGCGTTCACCTCGCGAAGGATCGCGTCGGGCCGAGCGCCGAGCTTGGCCAGGACCGGGCCGACGACGCCCTCACGCTGCTCGAGCAGCGCCCGCAGCAGATGCTCGGGCTCGATCGCCTGGTGGCTGTGCTGGTCGGCCAGCGATTGCGCCGCCTGCAGCGCTTCCTGCGCCTTCACCGTGAACTTGTCCATTCTCATGCTCATGATTCAGGCCTTCCTTGTTTAACGGCGGAGCCTCAGCGCCGCCGGGATCTGGCTCGCGTTACCCGAGATACGCCCGCGGATTGTCGCTCCGGAGCGCCCTGAGCTTCTCGTACAGCTCCCGCTCCGCCGGCGTCACCTCACTCGGCATGACGATCTTCACCGTCACGAACTGATCGCCGGCGCCGCCGCCCTTGAGGCGCGGCATCCCGTAGCCCGGCAGCCGGAAGGTGCGTCCGCTCGAGGTCGCCGGGGGCACTTTCATCGAGACCTTGCCGCGCAGAGTCGGGACCTCGATCGAGGTCCCGAGCGCCGACTCGGGCGCGGTGATCGGCAGGGTCAAGTGGACGTCGTCGCCCTTGCGCTCGAAGAACGGATGCGAGGCGACGGTAACGCTCAGGTACAGGTCGCCGCGGGCGCCGCGCGCGCCGGTGCCCTCACCGGAAACGCGGACGCGCTGACCGCTCTTCACGCCGGCCGGGATCTTCACGTCGACCTGACGGTGCGCTCGCTGCCAGCCGCCGCCGCCGCACGCGGCGCACGGTTTTCCCTTGATGTTCCCGGCGCCCTGACAGACTCCGCACGGCTCCTCGAGGTCCATCGCGAACGTCTTGCGCGCTCCGTGAAAGGCCTCGTCGAGTGAGATCTCGACGCTCGCCTCGACGTCCGCCCCGCGGGGGCTCCGCTCGAAGCCTTCGTCGAACCGGATGCCTCCGGAGCGTGAGCCGCGACGAGCATGGGCGCCCAGGTCTCCGAAGATCGAGCGGAAGAAGTCGGAGAAGCCCCCGATGTCGCCGGCGTCTCCGCCGTACTCCACTCTGAAGCCGCCCCCGGGCGGGCCTCCCGGCGGGGCCTGGGTGTAGCGCTGCCAGTCCGGTCCAAGCGAATCGTAGCGCCGGCGCTTCTCGGGGTCGGAAAGAACCTCGTACGCCTCGCTGATTTCCTTGAAGCGCTCGGTCGCGTCCTTGGTCTTTGCGACGTCCGGGTGGTGCTTTCGTGCGAGCCGCCGATACGCGGACTTGATCGTCTTGTCGTCCGCGTTCCGGTCGACTCCGAGAATCCGGTAGTAGTCCTTGAAATCGACTGCCATTGCCGTAGCCTACATGGAGTATAGCAGGTAATCTTAGTCCTATACGCTAACTAGGCTCCAAGGAGACACCAAACCCACACCTACAAGATATTGAAAAGGCTGTATTCGTCTACTGGGACGCCAGGGGACTCATCCCCGACCTACCCGGAACGCCACGTAAAGGGACATCGATCCACGCTGGAGAAGGACCGTGATCCATCCTCGACGCGCACCACCACGACGCCGTCGGTCGATCGGAGATTGAGCTGCTTGGCGATCTCGGGCGTGACGGGACGAACCTCGAGTCCGAGTGCCGAGCGGGCGCGCGTGCCGGGCCGCTCCTGTGCGGCCTGGCGCTCGTCCGGGGCCTGGCCCACCTTGACGTCGAGCATCTTCTCGCTCTGGTCGCGCCAGACCTTCACCTTCGCCGTGCGATCGGGCGACATGAGCCCCACGGCGCGCTGCAGGTCGCCCGGGCCTTCCATCGGACGCCCGTCGAACTCGAGCAGGATGTCGCCGGGCTTGAGACCCGCCTTGGCGGCCGGGCTGTCCGGGGCCACCTCGTTGATGAGCACGCCCTTCGAGTCCTTGGCGCCGAACGAGCGGGCCAGCTCGGGGCTGAGCGGCTGGATCGAGACGCCGAGCCAGCCGCGCGTCACGCGGCCCTTGTCGCGAAGCTCGGTGTAGATCTTGCGGGCCATGTTCGAGGGGATCGCGAAGCCGATGCCGGAGCCCCCGGCGACGATCGCGGTGTTGATCCCGATCACCTCGCCCTGCATGTTCACGAGCGGACCGCCGGAGTTGCCGGGATTGATGGCGGCGTCGGTCTGCAGAAAGTCGTCGAACGGACCCTGGTCGAGCTGCCTCGCCTTGGCGCTGATGATGCCGGCGGTGACCGTGGCCTGCAGACCGAACGGCGAGCCCACCGCGAGGACCCAGTCGCCGACCTGGATCCGGTCAGAGTCACCCAGCCGGGCGTACTTGAAGCTGCCCTTGCCGTCGTCGAGCTTGAGGACGGCGAGGTCGGTCTTCCTGTCCAGGCCGATGATCTTGGCCTTGTGCTTTCCGCCGTCGAGCGTCACCACCTCGATCTCGGTGGCCTTCTCCACCACGTGGGCGTTCGTGAGCGCGATCCCCGTCGGATCCACGATGACGCCGGAGCCGAGGCTCCGCTGCGGAATGCGCTCGGGGGCCTCGCCGAAGAAGCGCCGGAAGAACTCCTCGCCGAAGTACTCCTCGAAGGGCGTGCGGCCCTGACCGGTCCCGCGCGAGAAGGTGTTGATGTTGATCACGGCCGGCTTGATAGCGTCGGCGATCGCGGCGAACGTCCCGCCCTGGGGCGGCATTTGCACCGGGAGCAGGGGCACCGGGCTGGCCGGGCCCTGCGCCAGCAGGGGCATGCGCCGTAGCTCGGCGCGCGACGCCGTGAACGCGCCGAGGGCGACACCCGCCACCAGCGCAAGCACAAGCGCTCCGAGAAAGGTCTTCCGCTTGAGCTGCATCATCGCGCGCCCTCCGTCATGCTCTCGCCGGCCAGCGCCCGTCGCAGGCGCTCGCCCTCGAGGGTCTCGGTCCGCTTCAGCTCTTGCGCCGCCGACACCAGCACGGCCTTTTTCGTCGTCAGCATCCCGCGGACCCGGTCGTGGGTGCGCTCGAGGAGCGCCCGCACTTCCTCGTCGATCGTGCGGGCGGTCGCCTCGCTGTACTCCCGCTCGCCGCCGATTCCGCTGCCCTTGAGGAACAGCGACGAGCGCTCGCCGTACGTCGCGAGGCCCACGCGCTCCGACATCCCGTACTTCGTCACCATGAGTCGGGCCAGCTCGGTCGCGCGCTCGAGGTCGTTGTGCGCGCCGGTCGAGACCTCGCCGTAGACGAGCTCCTCGGCGACGCGTCCGCCGAGCAGGACCGCGATCCGGTCTTCCAGCTCGCTGCGGGTCATCAGGAAGCGCTCCTCGGTCGGCAGCTGGTAGGTCATCCCGAGCGCGGCGACCCCGCGCGGGATGATCGTCACCTTGTGGACGGGATCGGCGTGCGGGACCGAGGTGGCCACCAGCGCGTGGCCCATCTCGTGGTGGGCGACGATGTCCCGCTCCTTCTCGGACAGGACGCGGCTCTTCTTCTCGAGCCCGGCCACGACGCGGTCGATGGCCTCCTCGAAGTCGGACATCTCGACCGCATTCTTCTCCTTGCGCGCGGCCAGCAACGCCGCCTCGTTGACGATGTTGGCGAGGTCGGCGCCCGCGAAGCCGGGCGTGCGCGCGGCGATGACGCCGAGGTCGATGCCCGGCGCCAGTACCACCGCGCGGGCGTGCAGTCTCAAGATCGCCTCGCGCCCTCGGAGGTCGGGCTTGTCGACGACCACCTGGCGATCGAAGCGCCCCGGGCGCAGGAGCGCCTGGTCGAGCACCTCCGGCCGGTTCGTGGCGGCCATGATGATGACGCCTTTCGAGGAGTCGAAGCCGTCCATCTCGGCCAGGAGCTGGTTGAGCGTCTGCTCGCGCTCGTCGTGGCCTCCGATGAACCCGGTGCTCCCGGCCCGCGACTTGCCGATCGCGTCCAGCTCGTCGATGAAGATGATGCAGGGGGCCTTGTCCTTGGCCTGCTCGAACAGGTCCCGAACGCGCGCGGCGCCGACCCCGACGAACATCTCGACGAACTCGGAGCCGGACAGGGTGAAGAACGGGACGTCCGCTTCGCCGGCGACCGCCCGCGCCAGGAGGGTTTTGCCCGTCCCCGGGGTGCCCACTAGCAGCACACCCTTGGGGATGCGCCCGCCGAGCCGCTGGTATTTCCGCGGATTCTTCAGGAAGTCGACGATCTCCACGAGCTCCGCCTTCGCCTCGTCGACGCCGGCGACGTCGCCGAAGGTGGTCTTGAGCTCCTTGCGATCGAAGATCTTGTGCTTCGAGCGACCGAACGACAGGGCCTGGGTGGGCCCGCCCCCGACCCGGCGCATGAGGACCATCCAGATGGCGATCATGACGCCGAGCGGGATGATCCAGCCGAAGACGAGATCGCGCACGAAGGTCGACTCGATCCGGCCCGTGAACTCGATCTTGTGCCGCTCGAGCTCGGCGACGAGCGGCGCCTCTTCCACGCCGGGGATGCGCGTCACGGTGAACACGCGCAGCTCGGCCGATTGGTTGAGCCACTGCCGGAGCCGGTCGCTGGCGCCAGTCGGCCCGGCGGGCAAGGCGTCGGGCTTCGCGATGCCCTGGATCTGCCGCTCGGTGAGCGCGACCTTCTCGATCTTGTCGCTGCGCACGAGGTCGAGGAACCGGGACATCGGGATCTCGACCGTGCGCGGGGCCTGGAGCCACGCCTGCAGCACGAGGAGAACGGTGGCCGCAACCAACAGGTAGGCCAGCGAAAACTGGAGACGCTGGTTGAGTCGCGGCTTCATCGGGATCCCCTTGGGCCATGCTAGCGTCGCGGCGGGGGAGTGTCAAACTCGCGGCGTCTTTTCGCTTGACACTTCAAGCCCTTTGGCCTAAAAGTTGGCGCTGACCGCTCCTGTGAAACTAAGAACAAGCTCATCTCTCGCGAGGGCCGGCCAACGCCGCTGCGAGTTTCTGGTTCGGGGGTCGAGGTGAGGGAGTACCGTGCGGTTCGCCGGGGAGCATGGGCGGCTCTAGCCGTGGTTGCTCTTCTCACGGCCTTCTCCGCCCTGCCGGCGCTGGCCCAGGACGCCACCCGCGACCCCGCGTACCGGGCTTTCCCCCTCATCGGGTCGCGGCTCGCCGTCTGGGCGATCGCGCAGCTCCACCTGAACTTCGCGGCGTTCATTCTCGGCGTTCCGATCTTCGCGGTGATCATCGAGATCATCGGCTGGCGCACGGGCGACGCGCGGTACGACTGGCTGGCCCACGAGTTCGTCAAGCTCATCTTCGCCGCGTTCTCGACGACCGCGCTGCTGGGCGCCTTCCTCCTGTTACTCTTCGTCGGCTACTACCCGAAATTTTGGACGTACATGACGTCGATCTTCTTCCCCACCTACTGGGTCTACGCGCTCCTGTTCTTCGCGGAGACCTTCACCGTCTACATCTGGTACTACGGGTGGGACTGGCTGAGCGGTTCGCGCAAGGCGATCCACGTCGGGCTCGGGATCGTCAGCAATCTCTTCGGCACCGCCATCCTCCTGGTCGCGAACTCCTGGGTCACCTTCATGATCTCGCCGGCCGGCATCGATGAGTCGGGCGCCCTCAAGGGATCGGTGTGGGCGGCGATCAACAACTTCACCTGGATGCCGATCAACATCCACCGGCTGATCGCGAACATCGTCTTCGGCGGCACGATCGCCGCCGCCTACGCGGCCTTTCGCTTCCTGGGCGCCAAGACCGACGAGGAGCGCGCCCGCTACGACTGGATGGGGTACATCGGCAACTTCGTGGCGCTCTCGGCGTTCATCGTGCTGCCGTTCGCCGGCTACTACCTGGGTCGCGAGATCTACGCGTTCAACCAGACCATGGGCATCACGATGATGGGCGGCTTCATGTCGTGGCTCTGGATCATCCAGGCGATCCTGATCGGCGTGCTGTTCATCGGCTCGAACTACTACCTGTGGCTCGGCATGGAGCGCATCCCCGGCTCGGAGCGGTACCGCCGCTACGTCCCGATGATGATCGGGATCCTCGCCTTCGGCTTCATGGTCTGGGCGACGCCGCGCTCCATGGTCATCACGCTCGACGAGGCCCGCGCGATGGGCGGCACGCACCATCCGGTGCTCGGGTTCCTGGGCGTCATGTCGGCGAAGAACACCGCCGTGAACATGATGATCCTCACGACCTTCCTGTCGTTCATCCTCTACCGGCGCGCCAACCGCGTCTCGACCAAGTCCTGGGTCGGGATCGGAATGCTGATCCAGTGGCTCGCCCTCGGGCTCGCGGCGGCCGTCGTCGTCTTCTACGGCGTGTACGGCTACTGGGTCGAATCGCTGGTGCGGATCGGCTTCTCGGTCTACCAGGTGATGGCGGTGCTCGGCGCGATCGTGGTGGTCATGGCGGTCGACATCCCGATGTTCAAGGGCGCCCGCTCCACCGGCGCGATCCGCTGGGGGACGATCGCGCCCCGCTCGCAGTACGTGCTCATCCTCCTGGCGGTCACGTTCACCTGGCTGATGGGCCTGATGGGCTTCGCCCGCTCGGGCATTCGCCAGCACTGGCACGTGTACGGCGTCATGCGGGACAACTCGGTCGACGCGGTCACGCCGGCCATCGGCTACGCGGCCAACATGATCACCGTGGTCACGATCGCCTTCTTCGCGCTCGTCATGTTCGTCTTCTGGCTCGGCGGTCTCGCCGAGAAGGGCAAGGCGGGCGGGCACGGCCACCCCGCCGCCATGCCGGTGTTCGCGGGCGGCAGCGACGCCGAGCCCGCGCGGGTGCCGGGGCGGAAGTCCTAGCGATGCGTCTTCCGGTCGGCGTCAAGGTCGGCGCGTTTGCGCTTTTCGTGATGGGTACGTACACGTACTACGCGAACTCGATCCCGCAGATTCAGTCGAAGCCGCCGGCCGAGCTGTCGCTCGAGGGCGGCAATGTCACGCCCGCGCAGCTCGTGAAGGCCGGCGAGGAGATCTTCAAGACGAAGGGCACGTGCGAGATCTGCCACCGGATCGGCCAGAAGGGCACCCGCGCGCCGGATCTCGCGGGCGTCGGCGCCCGCGCGGCGAAGACCAAGCCGGGCATGAGCGCCCGGCAGTACATCATCGAGTCGCTGCTGCAGCCCGGTGCCTATCTCGTCGAGGGCTACCCGAACATCATGCCGCAGGTCGACAAGCCGCCGATCGGGCTCAACCGCTCCGAGCTCTGGGCGCTCACCGCGTTCCTCGAGTCGCTCGGCGGCACTCCGGACGTCAAGCTCGACGACATACCGAAGACGGCCGGGGCGGCCGCGGCGGGCGGCGGCGCGGCCGAGGTGAAGATTCCGGGCGACCCGAAGGCGGGCGAGGCGGTCTTCACCGGGAAGGGCGGCTGCATCGCCTGTCACAAGGCGGGAAAGATCGGCGCCTCGCCGGTCGGCCCCGATCTGTCGCAGATCGCCAAGATTCAGACGCCCGAGTACGTCATGAAGAAGATCCTCGATCCGGCGGGATCCGGCACGGTCGCGGGCTTCCCGAAGGGCGTCATGCCTCCGATGTTCGGCCAGTCGCTGACGGCG
>QHSM01000788.1 GCA_003221595.1 Candidatus Rokuibacteriota bacterium
GACGACGGTGACGACGAGGCCGATCGCGGCGAGGACGTTACCGACCCGCACGCACTCCGGCTCGGAGCCGATCTTGACCACCGCCCTGCCGGTGTTGTGGACCTGCCAGGCGAGCTCCCAACCCTTGGCCTCCGTGCAGCCGATCGCCTTCTGAAGCTGCTTCACGACCTGCTCGAACGTGTGACAGTCGCAGTTGTGCAGGACCGTCATCCACGGCGGGGCGACGGCCTCCTGACTGATCTCCTCGACGTCCGATTCGGGCGAGACCCGCTCGGCCATCACCCGCGTGTCTCCCGCGACCCCGCGGCGCGGCTCGTCGCCGTCAGGGCGCGCGCCAGCTCGCGACGCTCGACGGTGTTGGGCATCGGGGAGGAAGCAAGCCGCGCGGCGTCGCGGTAGTAGCGCTCGACCGGGAACTCGCTGGTGTAGCCGTAGCCGCCGTGGACGCGCATCGAATCGAGCGTGACCGTATACGCCGCCTCCGACGCGTACACTTTGGCCATCGCGCCGCGGATGGCGTCGAGCGGCTCGCCGGCGGCGTCCGCCGTGAGCAGGCGCGCGGCCGTGACGGCGGTGGCCATGTCGGCGAGCGCCAGCTGGATCGCCTGGTGCTGGGCGATCGGCTTTCCGAACGTCGTCCGCTGCTGCGCGTAGCGAAGCGCCGCCTCGAACGCGGCCTGCGCCAGCCCGACCGCCGTCGCGGCGACCCCGAGCCGCGCGATCGCCAGCGCCCCGGCCCGCTGGACGTCGCCGCGGCCGACGCCGCCGCCGAGCAGGTCGCGGGCGGAAACGCGGCAGCCCTCGAAGTGGAGCGCGCACGAATCGAGCCCTCGCAGCCCGAGCGTCGGGAGCGCGGGTCCGGTGCGCGCGCCGGCGGCGTCTCGCGCCACGAGGTACCAGACGGGGCCGGCGGCGGAGGCAGCGGGGGTCAGGATGCAGCCGGCGTGAGTCCCGTGGTCGACCAGCGGCAGGACGCCGTCCAGGACCCAGTCACTGCCGGCGGCGACGGCGGTGACGCCCTCGCCGAAGCCGACGGCGCCGACGATCTCGCCGCGCGTCAGCGGCGGGAGCAGGCGATCGCGCTGCTCCTCGGTTCCGCCGCGCGCGATCGCGTGCACCGCGGTGAAGTGGCTCGTGACGATCGCGGCCAGCACGGCCGAGCCGCGCGCGAGCTCCTCGACGATCAAGGCCGCGGTCCGCTCGTCGAGCCCGAGACCTCCCCGCGCCGGATCGGCGAGCGCCCCGAGGATGCCGAGCTCCGCGAGCGCCGTTACCAGATCGGCGGGATGACGGTGCGCCGCGTCCAGCTCGGCGGCCGCCGGGATCACCTGCTTGTCGACGAATTGCCGGACCGCGAGCACCATCTGCCGGCGCTCGGCGGGCTCGCCGGCGTGCGAGGTCAGGGCGCCGAGCCGCTCGCCGTACCGCTCGATGAGGTTGCGCGCGATGATCGTGCGCTGGATCTCGTTGGTGCCCTCGCCGATGATCATGAGGGGCGTGTCGCGATAGTACCGCTCGACGTTGAGGGCGGCGAGGCAGCCGCCGTCGTCGTGGAGGCGAAGCGCCTCGACCGCGATCTCCTGCGCCGACTCGGAGGCGAAGAGCTTCGCCATCCCGGCTTCGAGGTCGCACCGCTCGCCGCGGTCCTTCGTGGCGGCCGCCCAGGTGGTGAGAAGCCGCGCCGCCCTGAGCTTCGTCGCCATGTCGGCGAGGGCCGGCGGGGCGTCGTCCCCGACCGCTGCGAGGTGGCTCACGGTGTCCTCGTACGCGGCGCGGGCGACGCCGACCGCGCGCGCGGCGATGTTGATGCGCCCGGCCTCGAGACCGCCCATCACGTGCTTGAAGCCGCGCCCCTCGACGCCGCCCACCAGGTTGGCGACCGGCACGACGCACTCGTCGAAGATCAGCTCGGCCGTGTCCACGCCCTTGTAGCCGAGCTTCGCGATCGACTTCGGGCCAGGAGCGCCAGCGTGTTACCCTCGCGCCCGTTCGTGATGAACAGCTTCGTGCCGGTCAGGACGTAGTCGTCGCCGCGGCGGCGCGCGACCGTGCGGATCGCCTGCACGTCGGTGCCGGCGTGCGGCTCGGTCAGGGCGAGACCGCCGCGCGCGTCGCCGCGGGCGAAGCGGGGCAGGAAGCGCTGCCGCTGCGCGTCGGTTCCGTGGTTCAGGACGATCAGCGCGGCCATCGTGTGGCTGTTGATGACGCCGGCCAGCGACATCCAGCCGCGGCAGAGCTCCTCGATGACCCGCGCGTACGTCGTGACGTCGAGGCCGAGACCGCCGAAGGGCTCGGGGACGAGCGCGCCGAAGAGGCCCAGCTCGCGCATGCGCGCGACGAGCGCGTGCGGATAGGCATCGGCGTGCTCGAGCGCCGCGGCGACGGGACGGACCTCGTCGTCCACGAACTCGCGTACGGCCGCGATCACGGGATGGTCCATGGACGATCAGATACTACAATAAGGACGAATGCCTCTCGACGACTTGGTCCTCGGTCTGCAGCGCGCGCTCGATCGCCTCGTGCGCCGGCTGCGTCTCGGCGCGGCGCCGGTGCCCGATCGCCGCCGGCTGCTGATCGTCCAGATCGACGGCCTCTCGCGGGCGGTTCTCGAGGAGGCCATCGCGAAGGGGCGCGCGCCGTTCCTGGCGCGGCTCGTCCGCCAGCGCGGATACCGGATGGCGCCGATGAGCGTCGGGCTACCGACCTCGACACCGGCCTTTCAGATGGCGGCCATGTACGGCGTGCGGCCCGACATTCCGGGCTTTCACTATCACGACAAGCGGCGCAAGACGGATATCTACTTCCCGCGCGGCGGGGACGCCGCGCACGTCGAGGCGACGCAGGCGGCCGGCCGCCGC
>QHSM01000031.1 GCA_003221595.1 Candidatus Rokuibacteriota bacterium
CGAAGGCGCTGGATGCCGGCGCCACCGACATGCGCCGGTCCGAAAAAGCTTTCGAGATCGTCACGGCGCCTGCTGAAATGGACGCGGTTCGCGACGCGCTGCATCGGGCGAGCGTACCGGTGCTCGAGGGTCAGGTGAGCTTCGTGCCGCAGTCGACGGTGCGGGTCGAGGGCAAGGACGCCACCGCCGTGGTGCGCCTGATCGAGGCGCTGGAGGAATTGGACGACGTCCAGTCCGTCTACGCTAACTACGACATTCCCGACGAGGTTCTCGAGTCCATCTCGGCCGCCTAGCCTCCGGGTGCTCGGCATCGATCCCGGCCTGGTCGGCACGGGCTTCGGGCTGATCGAGCCGGGCGCCGGCGGCGTCGCCGTGCTCGACCGCGGCGTCATCGCGACGAGCGCCGACTTGCCCCTCGAGGCGCGGATCCACCGGATCTACGACGCGGTGCGCGGTCTGCTGGTGGCGCACGCGCCGACCACGCTCGTGCTCGAGGATCTCTACACCGAGTACCGCTTCCCGCGCACCGCGCTGCTCATGGCCCACGCCCGCGGCGTCGTCTGCCTCGCCGCGCGCCAGTGCGACGTCGCCGTGCTCGCGCTGGCCCCGGCCGAGGTCAAGCGCGCGGTGGCCGCCAGCGGCGCCGCCTCGAAGCATCAGGTGCAGCACGCGGTCCAGCGGCTCCTGAAGCTCGAGGCGCTCCCGACGCCCTCCCACGTGGCCGACGCGCTCGCGCTGGCGCTCACCGGATTCTCGCGCCTGGGCGGCGTGCTCCGATGAGCGCGTCGTCATGATCGCGACGCTGGCCGGTCGGCTGCGGCGCAAGCTCGAGGATCGGGTGATCCTCGAATGTGGCGGCATCGGCTACGAGGTGTTCCTGCCCCCCATCGCCTTCCGTCAGATCGAGCACATCACGGCCGGGCCGGGCGAGAAGGGAAGCGAGCTCGAGCTGGTCGTCTACTATCACGCGACCCGCGATCAGCCGCGTCCGGTGCTGATCGGATTCACCTCCGAGCTCGACAAGGAATTCTTCGAGAAGCTCATCACCGTGAAGGACATCGGGCCGATGGTCGCGGCGCGCGCGCTCGCCCTGCCGGTCGCCGAGCTGGCCGACGCGATCGCGCGCCAGGACGAGAAGTTCCTGCGCGGGCTGCCCGGCATCGGCCCGCAGAAGGCGAAGAACATCGTGGCGCAGCTCCAGAGCAAGGTCGCCAAGTTCGCCCTGGCGCGCGCCGGCGCCGCGGCCGAGCCCGTCGACGTCGCGCCGGGCGCCCTCGACGCCGACGGCCTGCGCGAGCTGGTGTGGGAGATCATGGTCAAGCAGCTCGGCCACCGCCCGTCCGAGGCATCGCAGCTGATCACCGACGCCCTGCGCCGCCGCCCGTCGATCATGTCGCCGGAGGAGCTGTTCGACGAGATTTACCGCGGAGACAAGAAGTGAGCGCGGCCGCGGCCGACGAGGGCAAGATCCTGAGCCGCGTCGCGGTGCCCGAGGAGGCGCAGTTCGAGCGCCAGCTCCGTCCGCGGACGTTCGACGAATACGTCGGCCAGGAGCAGGCGGTCGCCAGTCTCCGCGTCTCGGTCGAGGCGGCCAAGCTCCGGCGTGAATGCGTCGACCACGTGCTGCTCTACGGCCCGCCGGGGCTCGGCAAGACGACGCTCGCCGGGATTCTCGCCAACGAGATGGGCACCACGCTCGTGACGACCTCGGGGCCGGCGATCGAGCGGGGCGGCGACCTGATGGGGATCCTGACAAACCTCGGCGAGAACGACGTGCTCTTCATCGACGAGGTGCACCGGCTGCCCCGGGCCGTCGAGGAGCTGCTGTACCCGGCGATGGAGGACTTCGCCGTCAACTTCGTCCTCGACAAGGGCCTCCACGCGCGCGCCCTCAAGTACTCGCTCCGGCCCTTCACGCTGGTGGCGGCGACCACGCGGCCGGGCATGCTGTCGGCGCCGCTCCGCGAGCGCTTCGGCATCTTCCACCACCTGGACTTCTACGCCGAGGGAGAGCTGACCCGGATCGTGACGCGCTCGGCGCTCATCCTCGAGGCGAGGATGGAGCCCGACGGTGCGCAAGAGATCGCCCGTCGCGCGCGCGGAACACCGCGCATCGCGAACCGGCTGCTCCGCCGCGTCCGCGACTACGCGCAGGTGAAGGGCGACGGGACCATGTCCGAGGCCATCGCGCGCGGCGCGCTCGACAGCGAGGGGGTCGACGCGCGCGGCCTCGACCGGCTCGACCGCCGCTTCCTCGGCGCGATCGTCGACCACTACGATGGAGGGCCGGTCGGCCTCGAGGCGATCGCGGCCACCATCAACGACGAGGCCGAGACCCTGTCCGAGATGGTCGAGCCCTATCTCCTGAAGATCGGCTTCGTGGTGCGGACGCCCACCGGCCGGCGCGTGACCCGCGAGGCGTACCAGCACCTGGGCAAGCGCCCGCCGGCCGCGGGTCCCCCTCAGCAAGGGCTCTTCGAATGATCGGAAGCGACGTCGGCAAGGTCCTCGTGGCCCTCGGGCTCCTGATCGCCCTGGCCGGCGTCGTGCTCATGCTCGTCGGGCGTGTGCCGTGGCTGGGCCGGTTGCCGGGCGACATCCACATCGAGCGCGGGAACTTCTCCTTCTACTTTCCGCTCGCGACGTCGCTGCTGCTGAGCGTCGTCCTCACGCTGCTCCTCTATATCGTCGGCCGCCGATGAGCCGCCTGCTCGCGGCGGCCGCTCTGATGGCGCTCTCGAGCGCGCCGATCCCGACGACGAACGACACGATTCGCGTCGCCATCGTCGAGAGCGCGCGAACGGCGGAGATTCGCGGAGTCGAAATCGAGGTGAGCGAGCTCGGCTGCTCGACGTGTCAGGGGCGTGCCTGGCGCACCGACGCCGTCAGGGTGGCCCTGAATAGCCAGGGCGTCGAGATCGACGGACGCGGGGCCCAGGGCTTTCGCCTGACCAGCGACTCCCCGATCCGGGTGATCGGGCGCGAGTACCCGGCGATCATCGAGGTGATCAGGAACGGTGAGGGTCTCGCGATCGTGAACGTGCTGCGCCTCGAGGACTATCTCGTCGGCGTCCTGCGCGCCGAGACCAGCGACCGATGGCCGAGCGAGACGCTCCGTGCGCAGGCGATCGCCGCGCGGACCTATGCCGCCTACCATCGCGCGCTGAACGGCGCCAAGCCCTACCACGTCGTCGCCTCGACGAGCCACCAGATGTACACCGGCGTGGTGCCTCCGTCGTCGCCGCTCTGGGCCGCGGTGCGCGACACCGCCGGTCAGGTGCTCCTCTGGGACGGCGAGCTGTTCCCGGCCTTCTATCACTCCGCGAGCGGCGGCTACACGGAGGACCCGCGCGCGGTGTTCGGGACGCGAAACATGCCCGCGCTGCGGGCGATCCGCGATGAGTACTCGATGGCCGCGCCCTACTTCTACTGGACCCTCGACCTCCGCCTCGCCGAGCTGGCCGAGATTCTCCGCCGAAACGGTCAGGAGGTCGGGAGCGTCACCGCCATCGAGGTCGCGGAGCGCACGCCCTCGCTCCGTGTCGCGACGCTGAGAATCCGCGGCACGCGCGGCTCGGTGCAGCTCCGCGGCAACGACTTCCGGCGCATGGTCGGATACGAGACCATCCGGTCCACGCTCTTCGCCGTCGCGCTCGACGGCGGGGTGGCGCGGTTCACCGGTCGCGGGTACGGCCACGGCGTGGGCATGTCGCAGTGGGGCGCCAAGGGAATGGCGGAGCAGGGGTACACGGCCGAGAAGATCCTCGAGTACTACTATCCGGGGACGACGCTCGGCTCCCTCGGCACGCGCTGATGGCCGGCGGCGGGGCGGGGTCAGTGACCCCGCTTCAGTGGCCGGACTTCGAGAAGGTCGACATGCGCGTCGGCATCGTCACCGACGCCCGGGAGTTCCCCGAGGCGCGCCGTCCCGCGTACCGGCTCTGGATCGACTTCGGTCCGCTGGGCGTCAGGCGCTCGAGCGTCCAGATCACGACGCACTACCGTCCGGCTGACCTGATCGGCCGCCTGGTGATCGCGGTCGTCAACTTTCCGCCGAAGCAGATCGGCCCGTTCCTCTCCGAAGTCCTCGTGCTGGGCGCCTACGACGCCGCCGGCGACGTCATCCTGCTTCACCCCGACTCGCCGGTCGCGCCGGGCTCGAAGATCGGCTAAGCTCTCGCCGCGCTCCCTCGCCGCGGCGGGGGCGTGAATCCCGCGCCGGAAGGGAGCCCTGGCATGAGAGTCGGTATCTCGCTGACGAGCAATCACGCCGTGAAGGATCCCCGCGAGGGCGCGCGCTGGATGATCGAGCGCGCCGCCGCCGCGCGACAGTCAGGCCTCGATTCCCTGTTCGTCGGCGACCATCACGCGACGCCGGCGGCCTATTACCAGAACGTTCCGATCCTCGGCCGCCTGCTGGCCGAGTGGGGCGACGCGCCCGCCGGCTGCCTGTTTCTCCTGCCGCTGTGGAATCCGGTGCTGGTCGCGGAGCAGGTCGGAACCCTCGCGGCAATCGCGCGCGGCCCCTTCATCGTCCAGTGCGGCCTCGGCTACGACGAGGCGCAATTCGCGGCCATGGGCACGCGGCTCAAGTACCGCCCCTCCGCCTTCGAGGAGTCGCTGTCGATCGTCCAGCGCCTGCTCCGCGGAGAAACCGTCAGCTCGTCGAGCCGCTTCGTCTTCCGGGACGCTCGGGTGGCGCTGCGGCCGGCCGAGGCCGTCGACTTCTGGGTGGGCGCCAGCGCCGCGCCGGCCATCGATCGCGCCGCGCGACTCGCCGAGGGCTGGCTCGCGTCGCCCTCGCTCACGCTCGAGGAAGCGGGGAGCCAGGCGTCGTTCTACCTCGAGCGATGCAAGGCCTACGGCCGCGTGCCGGCCGCGGTGGCCATCCGCCGCGACATCTACGTGGGCGAGTCGGCGGCAGACGCCGCGGACGTCGTCGGACGGGTCCTGGCCGCCGGGTACCGCGGCATGCCGCCATCGGCCCTGGTCGCGGGGCCCGTCGCCGAGGTCGTCGAGCGGTTCAGCGCGCTGGCGGCGCTCGGGTACACCGACGTGATTGTCCGGCACCTCACCAACGACCAGTCGAAGGTTCTGGGCTCGCTCGCCCGACTGCGCGAGGTGCGCGCGGCCCTCAAGGGCGTCTAGCCGCGAGCGGGGCCCGTCGGCGTTCGACCATGTACACTGGCGTGCCGTGGACCTCTCGGAGCTCGACTACGATCTCCCGCCGGAGCTGATCGCCCAGACGCCGAGCCCCGTGCGCGGCGCGTCGCGGCTCCTCGTGATCGACCGCGCGCGCGCGTCGTTCGAAGACCACGTGTTCACCGAGCTTCCGGATCTCCTGCGGCCGGGTGACTGCCTCGTCGTCAACAACTCGCGCGTCATCCCGGCGCGCGTCCTGGCGCGGGACGCCGGCGGGCGAGCGGTCGAGCTCCTGTTCGCGGCGCCCCTCGAAGGAGGACGCTGGCGCGCGCTCGTGCGGCCCGGCCGCCGGTTCCCCGCCGGCGTCGAGCTCGTCGTCGGCGCCGCGCCGGAGTCGCGCCTGCGCATCGTGGGCGTCGAGGCGGACGGTCTCCGCGTCGTCGAGCCGCTCGGCGGCACGATCGAGGACCTGCTCGATCGGCACGGCCAGACGCCGCTGCCGCCGTACATCCGCCGATTCGCCGCGCCGACCGCGGAGGACCGCGAGCGCTACCAGACCGTCTACGCGCATCCGCCGGGATCGATCGCCGCGCCGACGGCGGGCCTGCACTTCACGTCGGGCCTCCTGGACGCCCTCGGCCGCCACGGCGTGGAGGTTCTGGAGCTCACGCTCCACGTCGGTCCGGGGACGTTCCAGCCCGTCAAGACGGAGACATTCGAGGAGCACGTGGTGCCCCCGGAGCGCGCCGTGATCTCGCCGAGCGTCGCCGACAGCGTGAACCGGGCGCGCGCCGAGGGCAGACGCGTGATCGCGGTCGGCACGACCACGACGCGCGCGCTGGAGAGCGCCGGCGAGTCGGACGGCCGCGTGCGCCCGCTCGCCGCCGCCGCGTCGCTCACCATCACGCCGGGCTACCGGATGCGTGTCGTGGACGGGATGCTGACGAACTTCCACCTGCCGCGCTCCTCGCTCCTGGCGCTGGTCGCGGCGCTCGCGGGGCGCGAGCTGATCCTGAAATCGTACGGCCACGCGGTCCGGGCGGGCTACCGCTTCTATTCCTACGGCGACGCGACGCTGATCCTGTGAAGTTCGAGCTTCTCGCCACCGACGGTGCCGCGCGCGCCGGCCGGCTCACGACCGCCCACGGCGTCGTCGACACGCCGATCTTCATGCCGGTCGGCACGCACGCGACGGTGAAGGCGCTGGGGCCGGACGATCTCCGCGCGGCCGGCGCCCAGATCGTCCTCGCCAACACCTATCATCTCTTTCTCCGGCCGGGCCACGACGTCGTGAAGGAGCTCGGCGGGCTGCACCGCTTCATGGGCTGGGACGGCGCGATCCTCACCGACTCGGGCGGATTTCAGGTCTTCAGCCTCTCCAAGCTCAGGAAGATCACGGAGGCCGGCGCCGAGTTCCGCTCCGCCGTCGATGGCTCCGCCCACTTCCTGTCGCCGGAGATCGCGGTCGAGGTCCAGCAGGCCCTGGGCGCGGACATCGTCCATCCGCTCGACGAATGCCTCGCGTATCCGGCGACCCGTGAGGCCACCGAGCGCTCGCTCGCGCTGACGCTGCGCTGGGCCGCCCGCTCGAAGGCGGCCCACGCGGCGGGCGCCGCGGGCCAGGCGATGTTCGGCATCGTCCAGGGCGGGACCGACGAGGCGCTGCGGTCGCAGGCGGCGCGCGCCACCGTCGACCTCGGCTTCGACGGCTACGCCATCGGCGGCATGGCGGTCGGGGAGCCGAAGCCGCTCATGTACGACCTGACCGCGCTGGTGGCGGGCCTGCTGCCGGCGAACCAGCCGCGCTATCTCATGGGTGTCGGCAAGCCCGAGGACCTCGTCGCGTCGGTGGCGCGCGGCGTGGACATGTTCGATTGCGTCCTGCCCACGCGCAACGCGCGCAACGGCCAGGCCTTCACCGCGGACGGGCCCCTGACGCTGAAGCAGGCGCGCTACGCGAAGGACGCCGCGCCGCTGGACGCCGAATGCGCGTGCTACGCCTGCCGCGGCTTCTCGCGCGCCTACCTGCGCCACCTCTTCATGTCGAGCGAGCTGCTGGCGTATCGGCTGCTGACGCTCCACAACGTGACGTTCTTTCTTCGGCTCGTGCGTGACATGCGCGCAGCGATCGCGGCGGGTGGCTTCGGGCCATTCCAGGCTCGGTTTTTAGCGCGTTATGCAGTATCATCCGTTGATGTTTCGCGCGACTAACGTCCCCGGAGGCCTCCGACTCGATGCTCTTTCCTGATCTCGCGTACGCGGCCGCGGCGCCGCCGGGCGGCGGCGCGCAGAGCATGCTGCCCACCATCGT
>QHSM01000032.1 GCA_003221595.1 Candidatus Rokuibacteriota bacterium
ATGATCCGCTCCGCGGCGAAGAATCACGCGAGCGTCGCCGTCGTCACCGCGGTATCGCAGTATCAGTCTGTCCTCGACGAGCTTCGCGCGAGCGGCGGGTCCCTGGGCGAAGCGACGTGCTACCGGCTCGCCCAGGACGCGTTCCGCCGGACCGCGCAGTACGACGGGGCGATCGCAGCCTACCTGGCGACCGACTCGGCGCCCGAGGGGACTGGCGCCCCGGGCGAGGCGTTCCCGGCCGCGCTCAGGCTCGAAGGCGAGCGGGCCCTCACGCTGCGCTACGGCGAGAATCCCCACCAGGCGGCCGCGTTCTACCGCCAGGCCGCCGCGCCGGCGGTCGGGCTCGGGAGCATGCGACAGCTGCACGGGCCGGAGCTCGGCTACAACAATCTCCTGGATTTCTCGGCGGCCCTTTCGCTCCTGCTCGAGTTCGACCGGCCCGCGGCGGTCGTCATCAAGCATACGAATCCCTGCGGCGCCGCGCTGGGCGATACCGTGGGCGCCGCGATGCTCCGGGCGAAGGCCTCGGACCCGGTCTCGATCTACGGCGGCATCGTCGGCGTCAACCGAACCCTCGACGCGGCCGTCGTGGGGGCGCTCGCGGGGATCTTCGTGGAGATCCTGTTCGCGCCGTCGTACACGCCCGACGCGCTCGAGGAGCTCAAGCGGACGAAGAAGCGCTGCCGGGTGTTCGAGGTGTCCTGCGACCGCGGTGCCTTGCCGCCGCGGCTCGCCGAGTACCGGAGCGTTCTCGGCGGCCTTCTCGCCCAGACGGCCGATCTCGACGATCTCGATCCGGCGGCGCTCCAGACGGTGTCGCGACGGGCCCCGACCGACGCCGAGCGCGAGGCGCTTCGCTTCGCCTGGCGCGTCGCGAAGCACGCGAAGTCGAATGCGATCGTGCTCACGACGGCCGACCAGGTCATCGGGGTCGGAGCCGGGCAGATGAACCGCGTCGACTCCGCGCGCCTGGCGGTCATGCGCGCTCAGGGCCAGGGCCTCGAGACGGCCGGCACCGTGTGCGCGTCGGATGCGTTCTTCCCGTTCCGCGACGGGCTCGACGTCGTCGCCCAGGCGGGCGCCACCGCCGTGATCCAGCCCGGCGGCTCGGTGCGCGACGACGAGGTCATCGCCGCCGCCGACGCGCACGGGCTGGCGATGGTCTTCACGGGCCTGCGTCACTTCCGCCACTAGGCCGGGAGCGTCCAATGAGCCAGCCCGAGCGGATCTACGGCTTCCGCGAGCTCACCCGGATCCTGACGCTCACGCCGCGGCGGGCGGGGCAGCTCCGTCGCCTCGAGCTCCTGCGCGGCGATTCGGGCTACACGTTCCGCGACCTCCTGGCGCTGCGCGCTGCGAGCGCGCTGCTCGATGCCGGCGCCTCGGTGCGTCAGATCCGTGCCGCGTTGACGGCGCTTCGCCGCCAGGATCCTGGGCTCGAGCAGCCCCTGGCCGAGCTGAGGCTGATCGTGGAGGGCGACCGTCTCCTGGCCCAGTCCGATCGCGTCCGCTTCGACCCACGCACGGGGCAGATGGTCCTGGCGCTCGACTCCGGCGCTCTCGAGGCGGCGGCCACGGCAACCCTGTCGATGGGCCTCGTGCGGCCCCTCGCGCCGCCCGCCGACCAGGCCGAGACGTGGTTCGAGCGGGCCAGCGAGTGGGACGGCGACCCGGCCCAGTGGGAGGACGCGATCGTCGCCTATCGCCGGGTTGTCGCGATCGACCCGACATACGCGGCCGCATGGAACAACCTCGGCCTGCTCCTGCACCGCATGGGCCGCTACGACGAGGCCGAGAGCGCGTACGCCTCGGCCCTCGAGCAGGACCCGCACTGCTGCGAGGCCGCCTACAACCTCGGCTCGCTCCACGAGGACCGCGGGGCGCCCGAGGATGCGATCCTCGACTATCGCCGGGCGCTCGAGCTTTCGCCCGACTACGCCGACGCGCACTTCAACCTCGCCGGGGCCCTGGCGCGCAACGGTCGCGACGGGGAGGCCATCAAGCACTGGCAGCGCTACCTCGAGCTCGATTCCGGCAGCCCGTGGGCGCGCATCGCGCGGGCTCACCTCGAGGGCGTCGATCCGCCGGAGCCGCCGCGATGAGAGTCCTGATCGTGGGCGGGGGCGGCCGGGAGCACGCGCTCGCCTGGAAGATCGCCCAGAGCCCGATGGTCGACGCGATGTTCGCGGCCCCGGGCAATCCCGGGATCGCGCGGCACGCCTCGTGCGTCGACATCGCCGTGGACGCGCACGACGACCTCGTGTCCTTTGCGCGGCGCGAACGGATCGATCTCACCGTCGTCGGGCCCGAGGTTCCGCTCGTCGCCGGGCTCGCCGACCGGCTCACCGCGGCGGGCCTGACCGTATTCGGGCCCAGCGCGCGAGCCGCCGCCCTCGAGGGCTCGAAGGTATTCTCGAAGGACCTGATGTCGCGCGCGGGCGTCCCGACGGCACGCTTCGCGAGCTTCGATCAGCCGGCCGCCGCGCGGGGCTACTGCCGCGAGGTGGGCGCGCCGCTGGTCGTGAAGGCCGACGGGCTCGCGGCCGGCAAGGGGGCGATCGTCTGCCGTAGCCTCGAGGAGGCCGACGCGGCGATCGCCGAATGCATGGAGCGCCGGGTCTTCGGCCTCTCCGGCGCGCGCGTGGTCGTCGAGGAGTTCATGGTCGGTCAAGAGGTCTCCTTCTTCGTCCTCGCGAACGGGATCGACGCGCTCCCGCTGGCCGCCGCCGAGGACCACAAGACGGTCTTCGACGGCGATCGTGGCCCCAACACCGGCGGGATGGGATGCTACTCGCCCGTGCCGTCCTTCGACGACGGCGTCGAGAAGCGGGTGATGGAGACGATCGTGCGGCCGACCCTTGCCGCGCTGGTCCGCGAAGGCGCGCCCTACCGTGGCGTCCTCTACGTCGGGCTCATGCTGACGGCGGAGGGGCCGAAGGTCATCGAGTACAACTGCCGCTTCGGCGATCCGGAGTGCCAGGCCCTCGTCGTCCGTGCCCCGGGACCTGGTTCCGTTGCTCCTTGCCGCCGCGAGGGGAGACGCGTGGCCGCCGCCGGCGTCATGGCCTCCGCGGGCGTCGGTCTGCGTGTGCGTCGCGTCCGGGGGATACCCGGGCAAGTACCCGACCGGACTGCCGATCCGCGGCGTCGACGCCGCCGAAGCCCGGCATGGCGTGCAGGTGTTCCACGCGGGCACCGCGACGCGGGCGGGGCAGCTGGTCACCGCGGGCGGGCGGGTCCTGGGCGTGACCGCCTCCGCCGACACGCTCGAGCGCGCGATCGCCACCGCCTACGCGGCGATCGGCGAGATCTCGTTCGACGGGATGCACTATCGTACGGATATCGGACGGAGGACGACACGAACCGGATCGTCCTCGGCGCGCTAGGGCGCCGGGGAAGGAGGCAGCCGTGACTGGACCTGTTCGCGTGGGCATCGTGCTCGGGAGCGATTCCGACCTCGAGGTCATGCTCGAAGCCGTGAAGGTCCTCGACGCGCTCGAGGTGGGCAGCGAGGTGGTCGTGGCCTCGGCGCACCGCACCCCCGAGCGTACCCACGAGTACGCCTCGACCGCGCACGCGCGCGGTATCGGCGTGCTGATCGCCGGCGCCGGTGGGGCCGCGGCCCTTCCGGGCGTCCTGGCTGCCAGCTCGCCCCTTCCGGTGATCGGCGTTCCCGTCGCCGCGACGCCGCTCGGCGGCCTCGACGCGCTTCTGTCGATCGTGCAGATGCCCAAGGGTGTGCCCGTCGCGACCGTGGCGATCGGAAAGTGGGGCGCGGCCAACGCCGGAATGCTCGCCGCCCAGATCCTGGCGCTCGGCGATGCCGCGCTGGCTTCACGGCTGGCGGCCTACCGTCGGCGGCTCGCCGACGAGGTCGACGAGCGGGCACGCCGCGTGGCGGCTCAGATGAAGTCAGGCGGGGCTCCGAAGTCGGGGACGTGACGGAGCGCCCGCGCGTCGTCCAGGTCGATCCGATGGCGCCCGCGCCGGCCGGGCTTCGTGCGGCGGCGGACGTCCTGCGCGCCGGCGGTGCCGTGGCGTTTCCGACCGAGACGTTCTACGGCCTGGCTGCGGCCGCGCTCGATCCGGCGTCCGTCAAGCGCATCTTCGCGCTGAAGGGGAGGCCCGACTCCAGGCCGCTGCTCGTCCTGGTCGACTCCGTGGCCATGGCCGAGACCGTGGCCCACGTCGCCGATCCCGCGCGAGCCCTGATGGACCGCTACTGGCCCGGCGCGCTCACGCTCGTCCTGCCCGCGCGCACGATCGTGCCGTCGGACGTGACGGCGGGAACGGGAACGCTCGGAGTCCGCATCTCGTCCCATCCCGTCGCGCACGGTCTCGTGAGGATGCTCGGCGAGCCCGTGACGGCGCCGAGCGCGAACCCCTCGGGGCTCGAGCCGCCCACGACGGCCGCTGCGGTCGTCGCGTACTTCGCCGGCGGACTCGACCTCGTGCTCGACGGTGGGCCGACGGCCGGCGGCGCTCCCTCGACAGTCCTCGACATGACGGTGGAGCCACCGAAGATCATCCGGCAGGGCGCCGTCGTGGTGCGGGCGGAGGCCTGACGTGAAGGTCACGGGCGTCGTGCAGGCCGGCGGCAAGAGCACGCGGATGGGCGGGCGTCCGAAGGCGTTGATCCAGCTCGGGGGCCGGTCGATCGTCGAGCGCGTGGTCGCGGCCCTCACGCCGGTGGTCGACGACGTGCTGGTGGTCACCAACACGCCGGAGCTCTACGCCTTTCTGGGGCTGCCCATGGTCGCCGACGTCTACCCGGACCACGGCTCGCTCGGCGGCATCTACTCGGGTCTCAGCGCCGCCGGCGAGATCGCGTTCACGGTCGCGTGCGACATGCCGTTTCTGCACCCGGAGGTCGTCAGGCTGGTCGTCGCGCGCGCCGGTGAGGGCGACGTCGTCATTCCGCGCGTCGGCGAGCAGTACGAGACCATGCACGCCGCGTACGGCAAGGCGTGCCTGCCGCACATCGAGGAGCGCCTGCGCGCCGGGCGGCTCAGGATCGTGGGATTCTTCGATCGTGTGCGCGTCGTCGAGATCGGCGAGGCCGAGATCGCCAGGTTCCGCGACCCGGCGGTCGCCTTCATGAACGTGAACACGCCGGACGAGCTCGAGCGCGCCCGCGCGCTCGCGGCCGAGCTTCGCTGACATGAGCCGGCGGCGACCGGTCGGCCTCGTGCATTACCACGAGCTCGGGCTCAAGCGCGGCAACCGCCCGCTCTTCCTACGCCACCTCGCCCGGAATCTCCGGCGCGCGACGTCGGATCTGGGGCCCTTGACCCCACGGCAGGTCTCGGGCCGAGTGCTGCTCGACCTCGAGAATCATCCCGACCCGGCGGCGGTTCGCGATCGGGTCCGGCGCGTGTGCGGGGTCTCGAGCTTCGCGCTCGCCTATCGCGTCGCCTCGACGGTCGAGGCGATGAAATCGATCATCGCCTGGCTCGTCGAGGGGCGGACCTTCGCGTCGTTCCGGATCACGGCGCGGCGGGCGTTCAAGACCTACCCGATGACGAGCGTCGAGCTGAACCGCGAGCTCGGCGCCTTCGTGCTCGAGCGCGTCGCCTCCCGCGTCGACCTGCGCCACCCGGAGGTCGAGATCCACGTCGAGGTCATGCCCGCCGACACGTTCGTCTACGTCGATCCGGTGCCCGGCCCGGGCGGGCTCCCGGTCGGCGCGAGCGGAACGGTGGCGGCGCTGCTGTCCGGTGGCATCGATTCGCCGGTCGCCGCCTGGCGCATGATGAAGCGCGGCTGCCGCGTCCTCTTCGTCCACTTCCACAGCGTGCCGTACCTGCCGCCGACCTCCCAGGCCAAGGCGAAGGCGCTCGTCGGGCTCTTGACCCAGTGGCAGTACGACTCCACGCTGATCCTGGTGCCGTTCGCCGAGATCCAGCGCGAGGTCGTGCTCAGCGTTCCGCCGCCCGCCCGGGTCGTGGTCTACCGGCGGCTCATGGTCCGGATCGCCGAGGCGCTCGCCCGCAAGCACGGAGCGGCCGCGCTGACCACCGGGGAGAGTCTCGGTCAGGTGGCGTCGCAGACCCTCTCGAACATCGCGCGGATCGACGAGGCTGCGGGGATGCCGATCCTGAGGCCGCTCATCGGCATGGACAAGCTCGAGATCACCGACGAGGCCCGCCGGCTCGGAACGTTCGAGATCTCGATCGAGCCGGACGCCGACTGCTGCACCTTGTTCGTGCCGAAGCACCCGGCGACGCGCATGTCGGAGCACGAGGTGAGCGCGGTCGAGTCGCGCCTGGAAATCCCGCGGCTCGTCGCGTCGGGATGTGACGGCGCCTCGGTCGAGGCGTTCGAGTTCCCGGCATGAGCCCCACGCTCACGTTCCTCGGCGCCGCCGGCACCGTCACGGGCGCGAAGTTCCTGCTCGCCGCCGACGGGACCCGCCTCCTGATGGAGTGCGGCATGTTCCAGGGGCTGCGCGAGCTGCGCTCCCGGAACTGGGAGGCGCCGCCGGTGGAGCCGGGAACGCTGGCGGCGGTGCTGCTCTCGCACGCGCACATCGACCATTCGGGCTACCTGCCGCGCCTGGCGCACGACGGCTTCCCGGGGCCGATCTTCTGCTCCCCGGGCACCGCCGACCTGCTCAAGATCATGCTGCCGGACGCCGCGCGCCTCCAGGAGGAGGAAGCCGAGTTCCGCAATCGCAAGGGGGTGACGAAGCACCGCCCCGCGCTGCCCCTGTTCACCACCGCCGACGCCGACCGGGCCCTCGGCCTCGTGAGACCGATCGCCTTCGAGCAGCCGTTCGCTCCGGCGCCGGGCGTCGACGCCCGCTTCCGCATGTCCGGCCACATTCTCGGCGCCTCCACCGTCGAGGTCGTCGCCGACGGACGCCGGCTCGTGTACTCCGGCGACCTCGGCCGCTACGACGTGCCGGTCATGCGCGATCCGGTCACCGTGGCGAGCGCGGACACGCTGCTGGTCGAATCCACCTACGGGGACCGCCTTCATCCGGCCGGCGATGCCACGCCGGTCATCACGCAGGCGGTGCGGCGCGCGGCCGACCGTCGGGGCTGGCTCCTGATCCCCGCCTTCGCGATCGGGCGCACCCAGGACCTCCTGTACCTGCTGCGCGA
>QHSM01000783.1 GCA_003221595.1 Candidatus Rokuibacteriota bacterium
TCCTCAGCGTGCCGCTCAGGGCCAGCGGCGACCTGGACGATGGCCGGCTTGCCGGGGGCTACTTCCTGCTCCTCGAGCACGTCGAGAACCAGTCGCCGGGATTCATCCGCACGATCCTCGACCGGGCGATCGGCGAGGTCGGCATGGAGTCGCGGTCGCTCGGATCCAAGCTCTACCAGCTCCTGGTGGACGGGGGCCGTCTGCGCGACACGTACCCCGCCTTCGTGCGCGACGTCATCCAGGTCGCGGTGCCCACGCCCGGGATGTGGGCCGACGCCGGGCTGGTCGAGCGCGAAGACGCGACCGTCCTCATGTCGCGGCCGCACGGGGTCGTCGGCGATCCGCAGGAGGAGTCGGTGCAGCTCACCGAGCCTCATGATCGCTCCGCCGAGCGCCGGTTCCTGGTGACGACGCAGCCGCTGACGACCCGGTTCTTCTACGTGACCTCGGGAAAGCTGAACACGGCGCGCGACGTGGAGCTGCGGCTGACGTCGGAGGACCGGCCCTCGGACCGCGCGTGGTATCTCACCGTGCGGGACAGCCTCAGCGTGCGCTCGGACCCGAAGCTGGTCCCGCTGTCGGGCGTGCCGCTGCCGGGACTCGGCCGACACCACTTCGGCGTCTGGGTCGCCGTCTTCAACCCTGACCCGGAGGACGTGGTCACCTACGAGCTCTCGGTGAGCGTCAAGCGGCTGGGGCAATCGTCGCCCGCGGCGTCGATGTTCTCGCGCCGGGGTGGACCGGCACGGTGAAGGAGCGCACGGGCGATCCCTGGATGCCCGCCGACCGGTACGGGCGGGGACTGCCGGCCTTCACGGTGAACCTCCTGGTGCGCGATGTTCCGCGCGCGGTCGGCTTCCAGACCGAAGTGCTGGCCGCGAAGGTCCACTACTCGGACCCCGACTTCGCCGCGGTCAACGTGGGCGGGGTCGAGCTGATGCTGCACGCCGATCACACGTACGACAAGCACCCGTGGTACGCGCCCCTGACGCGCGGCGAGCGCCGCGGGCTCGGCGCCGAGCTGCGGGTGTTCGGCGTCGATCCCGACGCCGTCGAGCGGCGCGCGCGGACGCGCGGCTTCAGCGTCATCCAGCCCGCGACGACCAAGGCGCACGGCTGGCGCGAGGTGATGGTGGAGGATCCCGACGGCTACCTGTGGGCCGTCGGCGTACCGACCCCGCCGAAGCCGGGGTCGTGAGCTACATCGGCGAGAATCTCCTCCCGGACGAGCACGTCGTCTATCGGGCGGAGCTTCACTGGATCATCTTCGCGCGGGCGATCCTGGTGCTGGTGGTCGGGCTGGTCCTCGTGTTCGTGCCGAGGATCGGGCAGGCGAGCCTGGTCGTTCTGCTCCTCGGCGTCGTGATGCTCGTCCCGCCCTTCGTCGCCTACCGGACCACCGAGCTCGGCGTCACCAACAAGCGCGTGATCGTCAAGACGGGCTTGATCCGGCGCCGCACCCTCGAGCTGCTCTTGCGGCAGGTCGAGGCGATCTCCGTCGACCAGAGCCTGCTCGGCCGCCTGCTCGGGTTCGGGTCGATCACGCTCACCGGCACCGGCGGCGTCCGCGAGGTCTTCCACCGGGTCCGCGATCCGCTGGAGCTCCGGCGGCGCATCCACGGCCAGGTGGCGTAGCGCGCGGACCGGCTACTGCTGTTGCTGGGCGCTGACGTCGGCGTCGCTGGTCACGATGCGGTCGGGCGGACGCGCCGGCACCTCGCGGAACACCGGCAGGTCGATCTGGCGGATCTCCTCGCGGAGCGTCGCGACCGTGTTCGGGGCCACCACCTCGGTGACGACCTCGGCCTTCAGCGTTTCCCTGGCGATGCCGCGGTAGATCCCCTTGTTGGGCGGCACGTCGTCGTAGTGACGGCCGTGACCCACGACGACGTAGCGCTCGTCCACCGCGCGATTGTGTGTCGGGTCGAAGGCGATCCACCCGGCCGTCGACGAGTGGAGCTCGACCCAGGCGTGGCTCTGCGAGGGCTCCCGTTTCTTGCGCTCGACGTGCAGATAGCCGCTCACGTAGCGGCAGGGAATCTGGCGCAAGCGGAGTAGGCCAAGCATCAGATGGGCGAAGTCCTGACACACGCCGGCACCGATCTTGAGGAAGTCCTCGGTCGTCGAGTCGTACGTGGTGACGTTCTTCCGGTACTCGAACCGCTCGGCGATGTACGCGCCCAGGGCCAGCACCTGCGCGCCGAGCGGCGCCGTCGAGGCGAGGCCGATCGCGCGGTGCGCGGCGCGGAGCCCCGACGTGAG
>QHSM01000784.1 GCA_003221595.1 Candidatus Rokuibacteriota bacterium
CTCCATCACGATCACGAACACGTGGTCGTAGGCAGGCACGGTCGTGGCGGCCTGCGCCGGCTTCAGCTGATGGGCCGCTCCGAGGGCGATTCCGAGGGCTACGACGCTCGCAAGCCCGATGGCTGCCAGCCGTCTGAGGGACAAACCGCGCGGATTGTGCACACGCTGTTACTGCGGTCCGGGAGCAACTGAGTAAACACACGTAAATTGGGCGTGCGAGGGCCGGCACTCATGCCCGGAAAGCGCAATTTCGGAGTGCGAGTGCCGGCGCTCGCGGGGCGTGGGGCTGCGAGATCAGCAGAACAGCTGGGCGACGAGGCTGGTCGGTGAGTAGCGGCCGCCGATGGGCCCGGCCCCGGCGAATATCGAGCCTGCCGCGGCTTGGTTCGTCTTCCACACCAGGCTGAGCGTGTAAGCGGTGGCCCCATTCATCTCGAAGCTTGCCTGCACGAAAGCCGCGTTGGGCGAGAACGTACCCGCGAACCCGCCGCTCTCCTTCCAGCCTTCCTGGTCGGGGCCCAGGGCCGTGCCCCCGCTGACGTCCACGCCGAGGTCCTGGTTGTAACCCGCGCTCGCGGTCCACAGGTCGGAGTTGGCGGTCACGATCGCGAAGCACGTCGAGGCCGGCGTCATGTTCACGACCAGGTTCGTGCCGTCCACGTCTGTCCACGTGATGCCGTTGCTGCCCGTGAGCTGATACTGCTGCGTCGCGCCCGCGCTGAAGAGCGTGCCAGCGCTATCGGGCACCATCTCGACGCTGAGCCACGTCGGCGAGAAGAGCCCGCCAATGGGACCCGCGCCGGCCCAGATGGCTGCGTTCGCCGGCGACGCGCGGTTGGCCTTCCAGACCAGGTTCGCGGTGTAAGTGACGCCGGCCGCCAGCGGGATGACGCCCTCGACGAACGCGGCGTTGGGCGAGTAGGTGCCCGCGAAGCCGCCCGATTCCTTCCACGCCTCGGGCTGGTCGGCGAACGACGGAAACGCTCCGCCCGTGATCGCGACGCCGACGTCCTGGTTGAAGCCGGCGACAGAGGTCCAGAGGTCGGCGTTGCCGGTGAGGATCGCGTGCGAGGCGACTGACGGCGTGAACGAGACGGTGAGGTTGGTGGCGTCGATGGGCTGCCATGTGACCCCGTCGCTCGCGCCGAGCGTGTACTGCTGCGTGGTGTGCGCGTCGAAAACGGACTGCGCCGATTCAGGGAGCAGCACCGCGGTCAGGCGCGTCGGCGAGAAGTTTGGCCCGATGGGCCCTGCACCCGCCCAGATGTGGTTAAAGGCGCTTCTGGCCTTGTTGGCCTTCCACTGCAGCTCGAGCGTGTACGTGATTCCCGATTTGAGGTGCAGCACCGCCTGCACGTAGGCGGCGTTGGGCGAGAACGTGCCGGCGAACCCGCCCGATTCCTTCCAGGCCTCGGGCTGCCCGGCAATCGTCGGGTACGCGCCGCCAGACATGGACACGCCGATGTCCTGGTTGAGCCCCGGTAGCGCGGTCCACAAGTCGGCGTTGCCGCTGACGAGCGCCACCGAGTCCGCCGAGGGCGTGATGGTCAGCTGCAGGTTGGCCGGATCGATGTCGGTCCACGTCACTCCATCGCTGCCCAACAGCGAGTACTGGCGCGTGCTGAGCACGGACCACGGATAGCTCGCCGACGGCGTGACCGCGTTGCTCTGCGGCGACGGCGGTCCCGGCCCGGCGGAGTTGGCCGCGGTCACCGTGAACGTGTAGGTCGTGCCGTTGGTGAGCCCGGGCACGACCTCGATCGTGGCCGGCGAGTCGAACACGATCGGCGTGCCGGGCGTGCCGTTCGCGTACGGCGTGACGATGTACTGCGTGACCGCGCGCGATGGTGCCTGCCACGTGAGAGTGGCCGAGCCGTTGCCTCCCTGCGCGTGGACATTCGTGGGCGGAGCGCACGGCGGCGCCACGGGCAGCGGGATGGACCACATGCCGCGCCCGTACGTCGATGCGTAAGCGGTGGTTCCGGCGTGATCGACCCTCAGGTCGGTCACCAGCGCATTGGGAAGCCCGGAGCCGACCTGGCTCCAGCGTGGCGCCCATGTCCTTCGTCTCCGACACGGAGCCGAGCACGGTGTCGCCCCCCAGGCTCGTGCCGCCCTCCGAAACGTAGACGTGCTGGCCATCGCTGGGATCGATCGCGATGCCGCGGTACAGCCCGTACGGCCGCAGGCCAGACGACCTGTCGACCCACTGTCCCGAGGGCAGGTGCACGAACACGTACCAGCCGAACGCTCCCCATATCTCGGCGGAGTTGGTGGGCGCCGCGGCCAGGCCATGCGTGGCCCCATAGCTGCCGCTCACCAGCGATCCCGGCGAGATCAGGGACCACGAGCCGGCGCCGTTGATCGTGCGGAAGACGCGCGAGTAGTAGGTGCCGCTCATCAGCACGCTCGAGTTGCGCGGATCCATCGCCACTGGCTGGTCAGGGCAAACGCAGAAGTCCCCCGAATTGAGTCCGTTAGTGGCCTGGGACCAGCTGGCGCCCCCGTTGGTGCTCTTGTAGATGAGCTGCGGACCGTAAATGGACGCGTACAGCACGTTTGGGTTCAAGTAGTCGATCGCGACCGCGCTGCCGTCGCCCCCAAATCGCTGCAACCACGTGAGCGAGCTGGTCTTCTGGACGATGCCGTTGTCCTGCAGCCCCGCGAGGGCGACGCCCGGCTCCGCGTCGCCGTAGTAGATGAGCGCTGTCTCGAGGCCATTGTTGAGGTTGTTGAACGTGGCGCCGCCGTTTCCCGACGACCACACGCCGCCGTCGTTGCCGACGTAGAAATCGCTCGAGCTGCCGACGAAAGCGATC
>QHSM01000785.1 GCA_003221595.1 Candidatus Rokuibacteriota bacterium
CGGCCGCGGTCCTGGTGGCGGATCGGGCTCCGCACGGCGCGGAACAGGTAAGGACCATGCTCGTCGGCAATCTCCTCGCGGTGCGGCCTCCCGAGGTCGCGAAGGTGGCGGTCCTGTACGCGTCGATCGGGCTCTTCCACTGGATCTGCCGCCGCCCGTTCTTTCTGATTTCGACCGATCCCGACGCCGCGTACCGCGGGGGCTGGCGGGTCCGGTTGTGGGATTTCCTCTTCTACGCATCGTTCGGCGTCGTCGTCACCAGCTCGGTGCGGATCGCCGGCGTCCTGCTGGTGTTCTCGTACCTGATCGTGCCGGCGCTCGCCGGGATCCTCCTCGGCCGGACCGTGACCCACAAGCTCGTCATCGGCTGGCTCTTCGGCACGCTGGTCAGCGTGATCGGCATGACCGCGTCCGCCGTCTTCGACCTTCCGACCGGGGCGACCGTGGTCTGCGCGTTCGGCCTGACGCTGATCGTGCTGTGGGCCGCTTTCCAGGCGGCGCGACCGGCGTCGGGACGCCTCACGCCGTCCGCGTGACCGGGCGATCTCCTCGCGCCCCTCGCCGTAGTTCCTTCTGGGTCCTGCTTGGCGGGGGCGCCGCCTTTTTCGTCCTGACGCTGGCCGTGGTCGTCTTTCCGGCGGTGCCCGGTGACGGGACGGTACGAGCGTGGCTGCTCGGGATCGCGACGCCGCCGGTGGTCCGGACGCTCAAGGTCATCAACGAGGCCGGGAGCTGGAAGGTGCTCCTGCCCGCGTCGCTCCTGCTGTTCGTCGCGTACCCGCGCGGCAGACGCCACTGGTGGGTCTGGGGCGGGCTGATGATCGTCGCGCCCATCGCCGAAGGGCTTCTGAAGATCCTCATCGGACGTCCGCGGCCGGAGGATGCGTCGATGGGATTCCCGAGCGGCCACGCCACCGCGGCCGCGGCGTACTTCGGCGCCCTGTTCTACCTGGCCAAAACCCTGCCGCCGCCGGCCCGCTCGCTCGTGCGCGTCGGCGCCGTGCTCACGATCGTGCTGGTCGCGATGGCGCGCGTGATCCTGCGCGCCCACTGGCCGGCCGACACCCTCGCCGGCATCGCGCTCGGTCTGGCCCTGGCGTCCATCGCGGTCATGGTCGCCGAGCGCGAGGAGTAAACGCTACTCGACGACGCCCAGCCGGCCGTTGTGCGAGCCCATGTACCAGAGCCGACCGTTCGCGTCGACCACCATCTTGCGAATGCCCACGTTCTTCGAGGGCAGGTTCACGACGCGCATCTGCTCGGTCTTCGGATCGAGGCGCACCACGGTGTCGGTCTTGATCTCGTTCGCCCAGACCATGCCGCCGCCGTCGACGGTGACGGCGTACGGTCCCCCATCGCCCGCCGGCAGCTGGTACGTCTTCACGACCTTCATGGAGACGGGATCGAGCTTGGCCAGCTTGCCGTTGCCGTAAAGCGCGATCCACAACATGCCATCCGGTGCGGCGGCGACGCGGCGCGGGAGCGAGTCGCGGCCCATGTCGACCTCGGCCATCTGCCCGCTCGTCGGGTCGAGGCGGCCCATCTTGTTGTCGCCCATCCGGCAGAACCAGACGTTGCCCGCCCGGTCGAGCGCGAGCCCGTAGGGCCCGCCCGACGAGGGATACTCCTTGATCGAGCCCGTCCGGGTCTGGAGGCTTGCGACCTTGTTGCCGCTCTGCATGGTGAACCAGATCGTGCTCTGATCGTCCGTGATGATCAGCGTGTGCACACCATCCCCTGCCGATCCACCAGGAGCCCGTGCGGATGATGCCCCGACGGCAGGTCCCACTCCTTGAAGCTCTGCGTCTTGGGATCGAACCGGGCGACCTTGTTGCCGCTCATCACCGCGATGTAGACGCTGCCGTCGGGCGCGATGGCCGGATCGCGCGCAAAGCGTGGCGTCGGCACCGGCCACTCGCTCACCTTGCCCGCCAGGTCGGGACGCGCGCCGGGCGCGATGCCGTAGTTGGAGCCACCCGCGTGGGCGGCGAGCGGCAGGGCCACCAGCAGGAATGCGAGGCGCTTCACTTCACGAACTGATCGCGCGCGAGCGGCGCCCGGATTTCGGAGCCTGAGAAGAGCAGCGTCACGATGACCTCGACCGACGCGTTGCCCCCGAGCCCCTGGCAGCCGATGGCGGCGCGCGTCGGCTTGCCCCGATCGCCGAAGAGCTCGACCAGAAGATCCGCGCCCCCGTTGATGACGCGGGGCTGATCGCCGAAGCCGGGCGCCGAGTTCACGAATCCCAGGAGATGCACGAACTGCTGGACCCGGTCCAGATCGCCGAGGGCGTACTTCACCGCGGCCAGCGTCATGAGCACGGCGTAGCGCGCCGCCTCGTAGCCCTGGGCGAGCGTGAGATCCTTGCCGACGACCCCGGGCAAGTAGGGCTGGCCGCCCTTTCGCGGCGTGGTCCCGGAGAGATAGAGCAGGTTCTGCACCGGGAAGTGCGAGATGTAGTGCGCGCCCGACGAGTTCGTGCGGTACAGGTCCTCCAGATTCGGCAGCTCCAGTCCGAGCTTCTCGATCTTGGCCTCGACGTTCATACCTGCCTCCTCACCGGCCGAGCTCGTCCCAGGCAAGCCGCGCCATGCGGCCGATCAGCTGATAGGCGCCGGCGAAGCCCGGGGTGCCGTCCTTCAAGGCTTCGGGCACGCTCGAGGTGTAGGCCGTCAGGATGTAGAGGGGCTGGTCGCCCTTGAAGACGATGCCCGCGTCGTTGAAGCAGCGGTAACCCGTGCCGGTCTTGTGCGCGACCTTCGTGCCGAGCGGCAGGAGCGATGGCAGCCGCGTCTTGAGCTTCTGCCACGAGAGGATGTCGAGGCCGAGCCGGCAGAGCGCCGTCGTGCACTGAAGGCGCGCGGCCGCGGCAGCGTCGGTCGTACCTCTCAAGATTTGCTCGAGCAGGAGGCCCTGGTCGTTGGGCGTCGTGGTGGTGATCCGGTCGAGTGTGTCGCCGGGCCCGGCCTTCGGGGG
>QHSM01000033.1 GCA_003221595.1 Candidatus Rokuibacteriota bacterium
TGACACCGAACGCGGCGCCGGCCATGATGACCGGACCGATCGCCAGCCCGTCGAGCCCGTCGGTCAGGTTCACGGCGTTCGAGGCCCCGACGATGACGAGCAGCGCGAACGGGATCCAGAGCCAGCCCAGGTTGAAGAGCCATCCCTTGAAGAAGGGGATCGCCAGCACCGGGAGCCAGGCGCTGGCGGGCTGCCAGTAGACGAGCTGCAGCACGGTCAAGGCGACCACGAGCTGCGCGCCGAATTTCACGCGGCTCGGCAGCCCCTTCCGCGTGCGCAGCTTGGTCATGTCGTCCCAGACGCCGACGAGCCCGAAGCCGGCGGTCGCCAGGATCACCACCCACACGTACCGGTTCGCCAGGTTCGCCCACAGGAGCGTCGTGGCGAGAATCGCCGCCAGGATGACGATCCCGCCCATCGTCGGCGTGCCCTTCTTGGTGAGATGCCGCTCGGGCGTGTCCTCGCGGATCGTCTCGCCGCCGTGCTGCGCCGTGCGCAGGCGACGGATCAGCCAGGGGCCGACGAGGAGCGAGATGATGAACGCCGTGATCAGCGCCATGAAGGAGCGGAACGTCAGATAGCGGAAAACGTTGAAGATGATGTGGTCCCTGGCCAGCGGGACCAGGAAGTAATAGAGCATCCGTCTCCGTCTCCCTCATCGGGCCAGGCGCGCCACCAGCGCGTCTACGACCCGCTCCATGCGCATGCCTCGCGAGCCCTTCACGAGCACGACGTCGCCGGGGGCCACTCCCTTGAGCAGGTGGGCCACGGTGTCCTCGAATGTGGTGGCGTGATGCGCCGCGGCAAGGCCCGAGGCGCGCGCGGCGTCGACGGCCAGCCGGGCCAGCCGCCCCACGCCGACGAACTCGTCGGCGCCGGCCGCCACCACCGCCCGGCCCATCTCCTGGTGCGCCTCCTCGGCGATCGCACCGAGCTCCAACATATCTCCCAGGACTACCACGAGACGGCCTGACCGTGCTGCGGCCCGCCGGGCCGCGGCGGTCTCGAGGGCGGAGCGGACCGACACGGGGTTGGCGTTGTACGTGTCGTCGAGAACCCGCACGCCGCCGGCGTCGCGCCAGATGCAGCGCCCGGCCACCGGCCGCGCTTCGGCGAGACCGCGGGCAATCTCGTCGAGCGACCAGCCCAGCGCCACGCCCACCGCCGCGGCGGCGAGCCCGTTCGTCACGTTATGGCGCCCGGCGAAGGCCAGCTTCACCGGCGCCCGCACGCCGCCGCTCTCGATCGTGAAGGCGAGCGAGTCGCCGTCCTCCACGATGTCGCCGGTCGCCCGCACGTCGGCACCAGCCGCCCGGCCGTACGTGATGACGGGCGCCCGGCTGTCGCGCGCCATGCCCGCCACGCGCGCGTCGTCGGCGTTGAGCACGACCCGGCCGTCGGAGGCCACGGCGCGGACGAGCGAGGTCTTCTCGGCGCGCACGCCGTCGAGGGAGCCGAGATACTCGGTGTGCGCGTGCGCGACCGTCGTGACGGCGGCGATGGTCGGCCGCGCGAGCGCGGCCAGCGAGGCGATCTCGCCGGGATGCTGGCTGCCGAGCTCGAGGACGATCGCCTGGTGCTCGGCGGTGAGCCGCAGGAGCGTCAGCGGAAGCCCCCACTGGTTGTTGAAGCTGCCGCCGGGCTTCAGCACGTTCCAGCGCGTCCCCAGCACGCCCGCGATGAGCTCCTTGGTGGTCGTCTTGCCGTTCGAGCCGGTCACCGCGACGACCGGGATGGAAAACCGCGCGCGGTGAAACGCCGCCAGCATGCCGAGGGCGCGCGTGGTGTCCTCGACGAGGACGAGCGGCACGTTGGCCGGCACGTCGTCGTGGAGCGTGTGCACCACCAGGCAGGCGGCGCCGCGCGAGGCCGCCTCGGCGAGGAACGCGTGGCCGTCGAGACGATTGCCGCGGATGGCGAAGAAGGCTTCGCCGACGCCGAGCGCGCGGGAGTCGACCGACACGCCGGTGATGGGGACGCCGAGGTCGCCGGCGACCAGGGCGCCCTGAGTGGCGCGAACGATGTCCTGTACGGTGAATGGCGGCACGGGCGCTCTAGCTCCTTGCCTTCGACAAGATCTGGCGCGCGACCTCGCGGTCGTCGAACGCAAGCACGTCGGCGCCGACGATCTGATAGGTCTCGTGACCCTTTCCGGCGATGACGACCGTATCGCCGGCCTCGGCCCAGGCGAGGGCCCCGCGGATCGCCGCGGCCCGGTCGACCTCCGTCGCGTAGCGGCTCGCCGCCGCGCCGGTCCGGCGCACGCCGGCCACCACCTCGTCGATGATCGCCTCCGGCCGCTCCGAGCGCGGGTTGTCGGAGGTCACCCATACGCGGTCGCCGAGCCGCGCGGCGATCTCACCCATGATCGGTCGCTTGCCCCGGTCGCGGTCGCCGCCGCAGCCGAAGACGACGCCGAGCCGGCCGCGCGTGAGCTTGCGCGCGGTCGTCAGGACGCGCTCGAGCGCATCGGGGGTGTGGGCGTAGTCGACGACCACCAGGAACGGCTGGCCGGCCCGCACCTGCTCGAAGCGTCCCGGCACGGTGCCGACTGCCGCAAGGGCCTGGGCGATGGCGGGCGGCTCGAGGCCGAGCGCGAGCCCGGTCGCCACCGCCCCGAGCAGGTTCATCACGTTGTGCTCGCCGATGAGCGGCGACGTGAGCGCCACGCGCCCGCGCGGCGTTTCGAGCGTCATCCGGATCCCCTCGATCGACGAGACGTGCTCGATGGCCCGCACGCGCGCCCCGGGCCCGAGGCCGAAGGTCAGGACGGCCACGTCGAGCCCCTCCACCATGGTCGCGCCCGCCGGATCGTCCGCGTTCACGACGGCGGTGCGAACGGGCTTGGGCGATTCGGCGAGCAGCTCGAACAGCCGGCGCTTGGCGAGCCGATAGCTCTCGAGCGTGCCGTGAAAGTCGAGGTGATCCTGCGTGAGGTTCGTGAACACCGCCACGTCGAAGGCGAGGCCGTCGGCGCGGGCGAGCGAGAGCGCGTGCGACGAGACCTCCATGGCGACGCCGCGCACGCCGCCGTCGCGCATATGCGCGAGCATCGACTGGAGATCGAGGGCCTCCGGCGTCGTCTGGCTGGCCGGCCGCGTCTCGTTGCCCAGCACGTACTGGATCGTGCCGATCACCCCGGTGGCGAGGCCCCGCGCCTGCAGCAGCGCCTCGACCAGATACGATGTCGTCGTCTTGCCGTTGGTGCCGGTGATGCCGACGAGCGTGAGCTGACGCGAGGGGTGACCGTAGAACGCGCCCGCGAGGCGGGCGAGCGACACCCGGACCGACGGCACCAGCACCTGGGCGACCGAGAGCCCGGCGACCGGCTCGCCCTCGGTCACGACGACCGTCGCGCCCCGGCGCACCGCCTCCGGGATGAAGCGCCGCCCGTCCTGCTTGAACCCGGGCACCGCGACGAAGCAGCCGCCCGGCTCGACGCGGCGCGAGTCGCCGGCGATGGACGACACGGATCGGGGCGGCTCGCCGATCACCCGCTTCTCCGGAAGCGCCGCGAGCAATTCGCTCATGGCCGTGCCCTGCCCCACCATCTCACCGCTCACCTCGATCACACGATGCCTCGCCGCGAGCGCCCTCGCCACGCCGCTCGACGCGCCGCGGCTCGCACGGCGAACCGCCACCGGCCGCGGGCGTCAACGTCAGGCGGGCGACGGCGCCCGGCTCGAGAGCCTCGCCGGCCGCCGGAATCTGCCGGACGATGCGGCCCTGCCCCGCCAGCCGCACCTCGACCCCGAGGGGCTCGAGGGCTCCGAGCGCCTGGCGCAGGGTCTTTCCGGTGAGGTCGGGCATGCGCTTCGTGCCGTCGGCATCCACCGGCTCCGGCGCCGTGCTGACCAGCCTCACGCGCGGGACGACCGCCTCAGGCCCGGTCACGATCTGCAGGGGCTGGGCGTCCCGTGGCGCGACTTCGAGGTAGCGGAGGATCTCGCGCCCGATCGCGTTGAAGACCGGCGCGGCCGCCTCGCTGCCCCATTTCTCGTTCTTGGGCTCGTCGAGCAGCACCAGCATGGCGAAGCGGGCATCGTCGGCGGGCGCGAAGCCCACGAACGACAGCACGCCCGGCGCGCGCGAGTAGCGCCCGGTCGCGGGATCGAGCTTCTGCGCCGTGCCGGTCTTGCCTCCGACCGCGTACCCGGGGATCGCCGCGAAGTGCCCGGTGCCCGACTCGACGACCCGGACCAGGAGGCCCGTGAGGGTCCGCGCGGTCTCCGGTGAGATCACCTGGCGCACAGCCCTGGGCTCGAAGCGGCGGGCCTCGCGGCCGTCGGCGTCGAGCGTGGACCGCACCAGCCGGGGCTGCATGAGCGCTCCGTCGTTGGCGATGGCGCCGAACGCCGCGACGAGCTGCAGCGCGGTCACCGAGATCTCCTGACCGATCGACATCGTCGGCAGCGACAGGAGCGACCAGCGCTGCGGGTCGCGCAGCATCCCGCGGCTCTCGCCGGCGAGCCCCACGCCCGTCGTCGTCCCGAAGCCGAAGGCCTTCATGTACCGGTGATAGCGCTCGCGGCCGAGCGCCAGCCCCACCTTGATCGAGCCGACGTTGGACGAATTTTGTAGTACTTCGGCGAACGTGAGCCAGCCGTACTTCTTCCAGTCGTGAATCGTCGTGCCGGCGAGCGTGATCGCGCCGTTCTCGCCGTTGATGCGGTCGTCCGGCTTGACGACGCCCTCCTCAAGGGCTGCGGCCGCCAGGATCGCCTTGAAGGTCGATCCGGGCTCGAAGGGATCGGTCACGGCGCGATTGCGCCAGTAGTCCGCCGACGGCACGTCGAGGAAGGTGTTCGGGTTGAACGTCGGGCGGATCGCCATGGCGAGGATGTCACCGGTACGCGGCTCCAGCACGATCGCCATCGCGGCTTTCGCATGGGTTCGCCGGTAGGCGGCGTCGAGCTCGCGCTCGGCGATGTACTGGATGGTGCTGTCGATGGTCAGCGCCACGCCGTGCCCGGGCTGGGGCGGCTGGAGCAGGTGCGGAGTGGCCACCTCGCGGCCGAGCGCGTCCCGTCCGGCGATCGCCTTGCCCGGCACGCCGGCCAGCTCCGCGTTGAAGGCCCGCTCGACCCCTTCGAGCCCGCCCTCGGCGCCCTCGAAGCCGACGACGTGCGCGGCCAGCTCGCGGTTGGGATAGAGCCTGAGCGACTCCGGGAGGAAGCCGAGCCCCGGCTCGCGGAGCGCCCTCACCTGCTCGGCCATCGGCGGCGGAAGCTTGCGGCGGAGCCACACGAACGGCCGGGCGCTCGTCAGCGCGGCGTGCACCTCCCGCTCGGGCAGACCGAGGACCGGCGCCAGACGCGCGGCGACGCGGACCGGATCGCCGACGCTCCGGGGCTGGACGAACAGCGACTCGGTCGCGGTCGACGTGGCGAGGGGGGCGCCGCGGCGGTCGAGGATGGGCCCGCGCAGCGCCGGGAGCACGACGGTCCGGGAGTACTGGCGCTCGGCGATCTGCGTCAGCTCGCCGCGCTTGACGATCATCAGCCAGGCAAGTCGACCCGTGAGGCCGCCGAACGCGAGGGCGAGGATCGCCGCCAGGAGCAGCACCCGCGTGCGGACGGCCACGTCCCTCACTGGGCGGGCGGCCTTGGCACCGGCAAGGACGCAGCGCGACGGCCGGCCGCAGCCAGACCCGTCCCGCCGGCCACGTACTCCTTCGCCAGCCGGATCTGATCGCGCGCGGCCACCACGAGGCCGATCTGGCGCGCCCGCGCCTCGATGCGGCTCGGCGACCGAAGCGTGGCCACCTCGATCTCGAGCTGGCGGATCCGGTCCTGCGCGCGCCCGCGCTCGCTCCGAAGCGAGTCGAGCCGATACGCGAGGTGAACCTGCTCAATGCGCACGCCGACGACGGTGAGGGCGCCGGCCGCCAGCAGCGCCGCGGTGGCCAGGGCCACCACCAGGGAGCGGCGCACACGTCGGTCGGGTTCGCGATGAAGCCGCTGGTCCTTCTTCATGAGAGCCGCTCCAGCACGCGTAGCTTCGCGCTCCTGGCGCGAGGGTTCTCTCGCACCTCGTCGTCCGCGGGCTGTCGGGGCGACGGCTCGAGCTCGGCGAATCCGGCCGGCTCAAGAGCTCGGAACGTTTGCTTCACGATGCGATCTTCGCCCGAATGAAACGCGAGGACACCCAACCGACCACCAGCCTCCAGGAGCCGGGGCGCCTGGGTCAGCGCCTGGCGGAGGGCCCCCGGCTCGTCGTTGACCGCCATCCGGACGGCCTGGAACGTCTTCGTGGCGACGTGCAAGCGGCGCGGCCACGCCGCGCGGGGCACCGCAGCGCGGACGGCGGCGACGAGGTCACCGGTCCGGTGGAGGGGCCGCCGGCGGACGATCACCCGCGCGATCCGTCGCGCGTGGCGCTCCTCGCCGTACTCGAAGAGGAGGCGCGCCAGCTCCGCCTCGGAGAGCCGGTTCAGCCGGGCGGCCGCCGGCTCGCCGACCGAGGGGTCCAGGCGCATGTCGAGGGGCTCGTCGCCCTGAAAGGAGAATCCGCGGCCCGACTGCTCGAGCTGCCAGGAGGACACACCGAGATCCAGGAGAATCGAGCGAACGCCGTCGATGCCCTCGGCGGCGGCGGCCCGCTCCAGGTCGCGGAAGCTCGCGTGCGCCAGGCGGACGCGATCGCCGAACGGGGCCAGGCGCGCGCCGGCCCGCGCGAGCGCCTCGCGGTCGACGTCCAGGCCGAGCAGCCGTACCGAGGAAGCGCTGAGGCTCAAGATCGCCTCCGCGTGCCCGCCCATTCCCACCGTCCCATCGATCACCCATCCCTCGTCGCGCGGCCGCAGGAGAAACGCGACCTCGTCGACGAGCACCGGAACGTGAACCGTTACACTCCCTGGCTCGACAGCCTCTCGAACAGCGTCGGGAGCCGCTCCTGCCGCGTGCGCTCGTACTCGTCGAACCGGCCGCGGTCCCAGACCTCGAATCGCGGCAGCCCCCCGCCCACGAGCGTGACCTCCTTCTTGGAGAGCCCGGCCTGCTCGCGCGCGTCCGGCGGGATCAACATCCGCCCCGCGGCGTCCAGCGTCACGTCTTTCGCCCGCGAGACGTAGAGCCGGCCCAGCTCCTGCACTTCCGCGCTGAAGAACGACTGCTCGCGCAGCCTCACCTCGATGCGCTGCCACTCCTCGAGCGGGTGCACCTCGAGGCAGTGCTCGTTCGGGACGACCACCAGCGCTCCGTCGTACTGGGCGAGGGCGTCCCGGAACCTGGCCGGCACGCTCAGGCGCCCCTTCGGGTCGATTGTGTGCTGATAGCGCCCCCTAAACATGGGCTCGCTCGAAAAGACCCGTCCTCCACTTCATCCCACTTTGCCCCACTCGAGAGGTGA
>QHSM01000385.1 GCA_003221595.1 Candidatus Rokuibacteriota bacterium
GCCGGCGTGTTCAGACCGCTCGAGCCGCGGACCGAGGGCGAAGGGCACCGCGACGCCGACGATGAAGACGAAGAACGGGAACACCATGTCGGTAGGGGTCCAGCCGTGCCAGGCGGCGTGGCGAAGCGGAGGATAGACGGCGGCCCAGGTGCCCGGGTTGTTGACGAGCACCATTCCGGCGACCGTGAGGCCCCGCAGGGTGTCGAGCGAGACGAGACGGGGCTGACGGGACGGCGCACGGGATCCGCTCGCTGGCCCTGACCCCACATAGCTACGGTACTCTCGCCCGGCTCGGCCCGGGGCCATGTTACTCGCGGGCGAGTTCGGCGACCGCTGCCCGAAGCTCGTCGCCGTCGACCGGCTTCGACAGATAGCGCTGAAAGCCCGGGGCGCGCCCGCGGGCATCCCTCATGCCTTGCGGGACGATGGCGACGGCCGGGACCCGGCGCCCCTGGCGGACGTGCATGTGGCGAAGCCGCTCGAGGAACTCGCCGCTGGCGTTCTCGGCCGAGACGAGGTCACACACGATGACGTCGGCGATGAGCGCCACGCGGATTGCGTCGGCCGCGCTGGTCGCCGTGACGATGGCGCCCCACAGCTCGAGCACCGACCGGAGGTAATGACGAGCGTGCAGGTCGTCGTCGATGACCAGCACGTGAATGCCCTGAAGCTCCGTGAGACGGACATCACGCATGGCAACAACAAGGTATCGAGAACGCGGGCCGCGCTTCGGGGTTGCGGACGCCAAGTTTGCGGTTCTACGCGACAAACGTCGGGTCGTGCGGGAGCCGCTAGTCGGGAGCGTTACGGAAGGCCCGCGGGGACCGGCCGAACCATCGCCGGAAGGCTCGCTGGAACGCGCTCGGGTCCTCGTAGCCGAGCAGGAACCCCACCTCCGCCACGGCGAGCTGGCCGTCACGCAGGAGCGATGGCGCCATCTCCCGGCGGAGCTCCGCGAGCACGGCGGCGAACGACGTCTGCTCGTCGCGGAGCTGGCGCTGGAGGGTGCGGGCGCTCGCGCCCAGCGTCTTCGCCACAGCGTCCAGACTCGGGACCGCTTCCGTCAGCTCGGACCACAGCACCCGGCGCACCCGCTCGCGCACGGTTCGCTCGCTGCCGAGCGTCGCGAGCGCCTGCTCGGCCAGCCGGTCGAGATAGCCGGTGAGGGTGGTGTCGGCCACCGCGACCGGGCGCGCGAGATCCTCGTTCCGCAGTAGAAAGGCCGTCGCCAGTGCGCCGAACTCGAGCGGGGCGGCGAAGAAGGTCTCGTAGTCCTTCACGTCCGCCGGGCGTCGATACGGAAGCTGCACGGTCAAGGGCGCGATGGGCGCGCCCGCGATCTCCCGGCACGTCGAGAGTACGGCCGCCAGTCGCGCATCGACCGCGGGCCGGAAGGCGCGCAACGCGGGCTGCACGTCCAGACGCAGCCACGTCGCCTCGCCCTCCGTCTCGAGCGTGACCACGAGAGCATCCGACACGATGCGGCTGTAGTGGACGAGCCGGCGCAGCGCCGATCCCAGCGTGCTGCTGAAGGCCATCGAGTAGCCGACGAGACCGAACTCGCGCACGCGGGTGTTGGCGCCGATGCGCAGGCCGACCGCCGGATCCGCCACGTGCTTGGTGACGGCGCGCCACAGCCGGGCGACGGCGGTCAGGGGAATGCGGGAGTCGGGATCCCGAAGCTGGCGCTCGTCGAGCCTGGCTTCTCGCAGGAGCGTGTCCCGCGATACCCCCAGCTGGGCCGCCCGTTCCAGATGAACCAGAGCCAGGCGCGCGAGCCCCGAGGGTTCGTTCACGTTCCGCCTCCAGAACCGCTAGAGTAGCCGATCGTCCTGGCGACGGTTGTTATACTTCCAGAGGCGCGCCCACCTCTGTCGTCGCGGTATCCTCGAAGCCTTCGGCCGGGAGAATGAGCAAGGTGCCATGTCGGAAGTAACGGGACGAACCGGAGGCCCCGACCTGTCGGCCCTCAGGATCGACGAGCGCGCGCGGCGCGATCCGAAGCGCTCGACGGGACGCCTGATCGCCGTCGGAGTGGCGGCGATGCTGGTACTCGGCGCCGCCGCATGGCTCCTTCTGCGGGAGCGAGCGCCCGAGATCGAGGTGACGACCGTGCGCACCGACAAGGGAGGGCGTCCCGCCCTCCTGAATGCAAGCGGCTACGTGACGCCCCGGCAGCGGGCGACCATCGCCGCCAAGATCACGGCCCGCGTCAACGAGATCTACGTCGACGAGGGCATGCGCGTCGAGCCGGGCCAGATCCTGGCGAAGCTCGACGACTCCGACGCGCGCGCCCGCCTGCTGTCCACTCTGGCCGAGCGCGACGCCACCGCCGCCACCCTGGGCGACCTGCGTGTCAACCTCGACAACGCCGAGCGGGAGCTGCGCCGCGTCGAGGAGCTGTGGGACCGCAAGCTGGTGGCCGAGCAGAACCGCGACCAGGCGAAGATGGCCGTCGACAGCCTGCGCGCCCGCATGATCCTTGCGCGCGAGCAGGTGACCGCTTCGGATGCCCGCGTGAAGGTCGCCCAGCAGGACCTCGACAACTGCGTCGTGCGGGCGCCCTTCGGCGGCATCGTCGTCTCGAAGGACGCTCAGCGCGGCGAGATGGTGTCGCCGGTGTCGGCCGGCGGGGGCTTCACGCGGACGGGCATCGCCACGATCGTCGACATGGGCTCGCTCGAGATCGAGGTTGACGTGAACGAGTCGTACATCGCCCGGGTGAAGCCGGGGCAACCGGTGACCGCCGTGCTCGACGCCTACCCGGACTGGCAGATCCCGGCCAAGGTGCGCACGGTAATCCCGACCGCCGACCGCCAGAAGGCGACGGTCAAGGTGCGCGCCGCGTTCGATCGCCTGGATCCCAGGATCCTGCCCGACATGGGCGTCAAGGTGACGTTCCTCGGCGAGGAGCGGAGCGTGCCCGCCGGCGCCGGGAGGACTCTGGTGCCGAAGACGGCCGTGCTCGAGGAGGGCGGCACCGCGGCGATCTTCGTGCACCGCGAGGGGCGCCTGGAGCGCCGGGCGGTGCGCCTGGGCGACGTGCGCGGTAACGAGCGCGAGGTGCTGGCGGGCCTGTCCGACGGCGAGCAGATCGTGACGACTGGAATCAAGAACCTGCGCGACGGCCAGGCCGCGCGCGTGAAGCGCTGAAGTACGAGCCGCAGGCCGTCGCGGGGCAGGGGCCCCGCCGGCCGAGGCGAGTCTGGGAATCCGGGAAGTACGAGCCGCAGGCCGTCGCGGGGCGGGGGCCCCGCCGGCCGAGGCGAGCCTGGGAATCCGGGAAGTACGAGCCGCAGGCCGTCGCGGGGCAGGGCCCCGCCGGCCGAGGCGAGCCTATAAACAGGAGCGTCGATGGTCAAGGTCGATGGTCGAGGGGACGAAAGCGCCCTGATCCGGGCGCGGGGGCTGGGCAAGACCTACCGGCGCGGCGGCGAGGAGATCCACGTGCTCCAGGGGCTCAACCTGGACGTCGACGCGGGTGAATTCATCGCGTTCATGGGCCCGAGCGGCTCGGGCAAGACCACCTTGCTGAACCTGCTCGGAGGGCTGGACGTGCCGTCGGCCGGGAGCGTGACGGTGGCGGGCGACGAGATCACGCGCATGTCGGCGCGCAAGCTGACGAGCTGGCGCTCCCGCCACGTGGGGTTCGTGTTCCAGATGTACAACCTGATTCCCGTGCTCACCGCGTTCCAGAACGTCGAGCTGCCGCTGCTGTTGACGAGCCTGTCGAAGGCCCAGCGGCGGCAGCACGTGGAGACGGCGCTGGACGTGGTGGGCCTGTCCGACCGCATGCACCACTATCCGCGGCAGCTCTCCGGCGGCCAGGAGCAGCGCGTGGGCATCGCGCGCGCCATCGTGGCCGATCCCACGTTTCTGCTCTGCGACGAGCCGACGGGTGACCTGGATCGCAAGAGCGCCGACGAGGCGCTGGACCTGATCGATCGGCTCGTCCGGGAGTTCGGCAAGACCGCATTGATGGTGACCCACGACCCGCTGGCCGCCGAGCGCGCGCACGTCGTCCTGCATCTGCAGAAGGGCGTGCTCGTGGACACGGTGACCATGGGCCGCGCTCGATGAAGTACGTTCCTCTCGTCCTGTCCAACCTCTTCCGCAAGAAGACCCGCACGGCCCTGACGTCCGGCTCGTTCGCGGTGGCGCTGTTTCTCTTCGGCATCCTGGCGGTGGTCGACGGCGCCTTCCAGCAGGGCGTGGACGTGGCGGGCGTCGACCGGCTCGTGGTCCTGAACCGCGTCTCGATCATCCAGCCGCTGCCGCTCGCCTATCGAGACCGGCTGCTGCGGATTCCCGGCGTGACCCACGTGACGTTCGCCAACTGGTTCGGCGGCGTCTACCAGGATGAGCGCAACTTCTTTCCGCAGTTCGCCGTCGACCGCGAGACCTATCGGCAGATGTTCACCGAGTTCATCGTGCCCGACGATCAGTGGCAGGGGTTTCAGACCGACAAGGAGGGCGCGATCGTCGGCGAGGCGCTGGCCGAGCGGTTCAAGTGGAAGATCGGCGATCGCATCCCGATCAAGGGCACGATCTTCGCCGGCACCTGGGAGTTCAACATCCGCGGGATCTATCGCGGCCGCCGGGTCCAGGACGACACGACGCAGCTCTGGTTCCGGTGGGATTACCTCGACGAGCGGAAGGCGTTCGGGAAGGGCTGGGTCGGCTGGTACACGGCGCGGATCGCCAATCCCGACGACGCGGTGCGCCTGGTCAAGGTGATCGACGAGCAGTTCGCGAACTCCCCGGCCGAGACCAAGACCGACACCGAGAAAGCGTTCGCCGCGTCGTTCGTCAAGCAGATGGGCAATATCCAGCTCCTGATCATGAGCGTCGGCAGCGTCGTGTTCTTCACGCTCCTGCTGGTGACGGGCAACACGATGGCGATCGCGGTGCGCGAGCGCACGCGGGAGCTGGCGGTGCTGAAGGCGGTGGGATTCTCGGACCGGTTCGTGCTGATGCTGGTCATCGCCGAGACGATGGTCGTGGCGGTGGTCGGCGGCGGCGTCGGCCTCGGCCTGGCGAAGCTCTTCACGCTGCGCGGGGACCCGACCGGGGGCCTCTTGCCCTTCTTCTACCTTGCTTCCGATGACATCGCCCTCGGGCTGGGACTGGCGCTCGCGGTGGGGCTCGCGGCCGGCGTCCTGCCGGCGCTCTCCGCCAGCCGGCTCCGGGTCGTCGACGCGCTCAGGCGGGTCTGACATGGCGATCCCGCTCGTCTACAACGTGCGAAGCCTCCGGGCGCGGTGGACCTCGACCGTGGTGGCCGTGCTGGGCATCGCGGGCACGGTGGGCGTGTTCGTGGCGATGCTCTCGCTGGCGCGCGGATTCGAGGCTACGCTGGTGGCCTCGGGCTCCCCGCGCAACGCGATCGTCCGGCGCGCGGGCGCCACGTCGGAGATGGACAGCAGCGTCATGCTCGAGCAGGTACGCGTCATCGAGGACGCGCCGGGCGTGGAGCGCGGGGGCGCCGGGCCGCTGGTGTCCCCCGAGGTCGTCGTGATCGCCTCGTTCCCGCTGAAGGGCCGCGGCACCGAGGGCAACGCCCAGGTGCGCGGCGTGTCGCCGAAGGCGCTCGCCGTCCGGCCGACGGTGAAGATCGTCGCGGGCCGCGCGTTTCAGCCCGGGCTGACGGAGCTCCTGGTGGGGCGGAACGTGGCGGCGAGCTACGTCGGCCTCGATCTCGGCAAGACCGTCAGGTTCGGCGGCGGCACCTGGACGGTGGTGGGCGTGTTCGACAGCGGCGGCACCGCGTACGACTCGGAGCTGTGGTGCGACTTCAGCGTCCTGCGTCAGGTCTACCAGCGCCCGCAGAACATGTTCCAGTCGGCGACCGCGCGCCTCTCGTCGCCGGACGCGCTGACGCCGTTCAAGGACGCGCTGACCGCCGATCCCCGCGTGACGGTCCAGATCGATCGCGAGATCGACTACTACGCGAAGCAGTCGCGACAGCTGACGACCCTGATCACCGTCCTGGGCACGATCGTGGCCGTGGTCATGGGCATCGGCGCGGTCTTCGGCGCGCTCAACACCATGTACTCGGCGATCGCCGAGCGCGCGCGGGAGATCGCCACCCTGCGCGCGCTGGGCTTCGGCAGCGGCAGCATCGTGGTGTCATTCGTGCTCGAGTCCCTGTGCATCGCGCTCGTGGGCGGTCTCCTCGGCTGCGTGGTCGTCCTGCCGCTGAACGGTCTCACGACGGGGACGATCAACTGGCAGACGTTCTCCCACCTGGCCTTCGCGTTCCGGGTCACGCCCGACCTCCTGGCGATGGGAATTGCCTTCGCGCTCCTGATGGGGCTGGTGGGCGGCGTGCCGCCGGCTATCCGGGCTGCCCGCGCGCGGATCGCGGTGGCGCTCCGGGAGCTCTGACCTCGAGGGGCGGCGCCGGCCGCGCCTCGGAGAGCCGGTCCGCCTTTCTTTTGTAGACCAGCGCCCCCCGAATGTTTCGCACGAGCTCATAGTCTCGTCCGAGCGCCTGCTCGAGAATGGCTTTCGTCTCCGGGTGGGCGTCCACGTACCAGGTGTTGGCTTTTTTGACGATGAAGAGCGGATGCATCTCGAGCAAACGCGTCATCTCGCTCTCCCGTGTCGCACCGGGCCCGGCGGCAACCTCGAGAACAGACTCCCGGACGATGTTCGACGGGTGCGTGACGACCCGCGACAACGGCTTCGTTTCGGTCAGCCAGTACACGAGATGGTGGTCCATGAGATAGATGGGCTCGCGTCGGACATTTTCGGTGCGTAGATAGTCAGCCAGCTGGTAGACGACGTCCTTGTCGCCGCGGAGGGTCTTCTTTCCCAGATCCCAATACGCGGCTGCCAGAACCCAGGCCGGGAACGCCAGGCCGACGGCGAGCAGGACAATGATGGGCCGGACGTGGCGGTGGCGCAGGAGCGTCGAGTAGAAATGCCCCGAGATCAGCGCCAGGAAGACGACGATCTGGATCACGTAGTGTCGGTAGAACGGCCCGCCGAAGATCATCGAGCCGGTGACCGCGGCGACGCACGCGTACAGGAGCAGCGTCTGCCCCCGCTGGGGTCCGGCCTGTGTCGTCCAGTGGCGCGCCGTGAGGACGGTCCCCCCGAGAAATCCGATGACGATAGCGAGATGGTACTGAGCGAGCGTCGCGAGGAGGGCACCGAGCGCGGCGCCGGCACCGCGCTCCAAGTCGGCGTAGTACAGCGGAGCCACGATGGCCGACTCCACGAGAATCCTCCAGGTACCTGTCACCAGATAAGGCGCGCTGACGAGGACCGGCGGGAGAAGGGCCCCGAGGGCGTACGACACCACGAGGCGAGCCACGCGTGCTCGATCGCGCGTGGCCGATCGGATCAGCAGGTCGATGCCGCCGAGCGCGGCCATGACCGGGACCATCGCGAGCGTCTCCGTCATGGTCGCCTGGCCCCCGGGAGCCAGCGACGCGAACACCACGGACATGACGGCGGCGAGCACGCCCGCCCGGGAGCCCCACAGACGCCGGCCGATCAGAAACGTCAGATAGGCCGACGCGAGCACGCATGCCGCGCCGAGCAGGCGAATTGCGATGATATGCCGGCCGGCCACGAGGATCGTGAGGGCGAAGCGGACGAACGCCCCGGGCGGTTTGTTGTCCCAGAGCTCCACGTACGGCAGATGCCCGTCCACCAGGCTTTGCCCGACCAGAATGAACGTGCTCTCGTCCCAGTCGATCAAGGGCGGGAAGAAGAACGGAAACCGGACCAGCAGGGTGACCAGCAGCAGGACGGCGAGCGGCGAACCGATCGTCAGTGACCGCCGAGGCCGGGGATCGAGACCAGGAGATGGAGTGAGCCGCCGAGCTCGTTGAGCTTGCGCGTGTCCCAGCGCACGAACGCGTCCCGCTCCTCGTCCGACAGGTCGGCGTCGGCGAGGGCCCCGCCGGGATTCGCCCGGAAGCGATCGCGGAAGGCCGGGTCCTTCTTCAGCCGATAGAGCACGACGTTCGTCTCGTAGCGGCTCATGCCACGTCCCACTCGAGCGCGGCGAGGTCGATGCGTCCCATCTCGCCGAAGAACCGGACCCGGGCGCGCGCGGGGCTCACCGCGCCCAGCAGCACCAGCCAGTTGAGCAGCTCGTGCGAGCCGCTCTCGTGAAGCTCTTTCGCCGTGAGGGCTGTCAGGGCCTCGTGGTCGCCCGCTTCCATCAGCTTGACGATGCGCCGGTCGAAGGCCGGGTCCGACTGGCCGACCCGCGCCAGCGACAGCTCTGGAAAGTGGCTGAGCCCGCCGGTCGCGACGACGGCGGCGTTCCACGGCCCCTCGGCCACCACGCGCGCGATGTGACGTCCGGCCGCGAAGCAGCGCTGCGCGGTCGGCTGCGGGGCCACGAAGCAGTTGACCCAGAAGGGGACGAGGGGCGGAACCGGTCGGTCGCCGTACAGCGTGGAGACCGGGCTCAGGAACGCGTGGTCGAGCGGCGCCGACCACGACGCGGCGAAGTCGAAGCCGGCCTGCACGCCCTTCTCCAGAATGCCGTTGGCCAGATCTTCGTGGAGGGGATAGCGCTCCGGGAGACCGTCGAGGGCACGGTCGAACTCGATCGCGTCCGCCTGGACCATGCGGCTCACCGAGCGGCCGACCCGGACGCAGAGGGCCGGCACCGCGTCGAACGAGAAGACGTTGAGGTGATCGTCGGCGACGACGACCAGCGCGTCGGGCGCGGCCGCCATGAGCGTACGTCCCATCGCCCGCACCACGCCGATCAGCTCCTCCACCATCCGTCGACCGTGCGGCCCGACGTTCTCGCCGTAGTAGTCGGGGTAGAGCACGTGCGACATCGCGGCCGCGTACACGATCCTGCCCATGGGGCCCTCCCGGCGCCCCATCATGCCGCGGAAGGCCTGACGCGTCGACCGGATTCCGCGGCCCGGCGCAAGACGCCGCATCGGTGGTAGGCTGTCGGGCGGCTCCACCAACACGGCCATCAGGAGAATGACGGACATGGACAAGAAGGTTGCGATCGTGACGGGCGCCGGGAGCGGGGTCGGCAAGGCGGTCGGGCTCGCGCTGCTGCGAGAGGGATACCACGTCTCGCTGGCCGGGCGGCGTAAGGACGCCCTGGAAACGGTGGCGGCCGAGGCCGGTGACGCGCGCTCCCGAGCGCTGGTCGTGCCCACGGACGTGTGCGATCCCCAGGCCATTCGCTCGCTCTTCGCGCAGACCAAGAGCGCGTTCGGCCGGCTGGATCTCCTGTTCAACAACGCCGGCATCGGCGCCGCCGGGCTCCTGGAAGACCTGACCGTCGCACAGTGGAAGGCGGTGGTCGACACCAACCTGACGGGCTCGTTCCTCTGCACGCAGGAAGCGTTCAAGATCATGAAGGACCAGAACCCCCGCGGCGGGCGGATCATCAACAACGGCTCGATCTCGGCCCACACTCCGCGGCCCAACTCGGCGCCCTACACCTCCACCAAGCACGCGATCACCGGGCTCACCAAGGCGACGTCGCTCGACGGCCGCAAGTACGATATCGCCTGCGGCCAGGTCGACATCGGCAACGCCGCGACCCCGATGACCGAGCGGATGGCCAAGGGCGTCCCGCAGCCGAACGGCACCGTGATGATCGAGCCCACCATGGACGTGGAGAACGTCGCCAACGCCGTGCTCTGCATGGCCCGGATGCCGCTCGACACCAACGTGCTCTTCATGACGGTCATGGCGAACAAGATGCCGTTCGTCGGCCGCGGCTGAGTCCCGAGCCCGAGCGGAGAAACGGTCATGCGTGTTCCGGCCCAGCAGGTTCGCCGTCAGCTCGTGTCCGTGTTCCGGGCGTGGGGGATGTCGGAGGCGCACGCCGACACCACCGCCGACATGATGGTGGAGACCGATCTCCGAGGCGTCGATTCGCACGGCATCGGGATGCTCCCGACCTACGACCAGGAATTCCGCAACGGGCGTCTCAACATGCGCCCGGTCTTCAAGAAAGTGCGCGAGACGGCCGCGACCGCGCGGGTCGACGCTGACGCCTCGCTCGGCCATCCGGCCGCCGCCTACGGGATGAACCTGGCGGTCGACAAGTGCCTCGCGGTCGGCGTCGGCGTCGTCGACGTGTTCAACTCGCACCACTTCGGGGCGGCGGGCTGCTATTCGCGCATCGCGGCCGACCGCGGCGTGATCGGCATGGTGACGTCGGCGACCCGCGGCGTGACCATGGTGCCGACCTTCGGCGCCGAGCCGGTCATGGGTACCAACCCGCTCGCGTTCGCCGCGCCGGCGAAGCGCAATCCGCCGTTCGAGCTCGACATGGCGACCACGACCGTCGCCGCCGGGAAGGTTCGCGTGTACAAGCTGAATCACAAGCCCCTCCCGACCGGCTGGGTCGTCGATGGCGACGGCAAGACCGTGATCGATTCGGCCAAGGGCTTCCAGCACGTGACCGACCGCGACGGCGGCATCACGCCGCTCGGGGGCACGCGCGAGGCGGGCAGCCACAAGGGCTACGGGCTCGCGGTGATGGTGCACGTCCTGGCCGGCACGCTGGCCGGCGCGTCGTTCTCGCCGATCCGCAACCAGACGCAGAAGAAGTCCGATCCCCACAACATCGGCCACTTCTTCATGGCGATCGATCCCCGCGCCTTCCGCGCCGAGGGCGAGTTCGAGGAAGATCTCGATCAGGTGATCGACGTGCTCCACAACGCCAAGCGCGTCGACGCGAACCAGCCCGTGCTGGTCGCCGGCGATCCGGAGCGGGCGAACAAGAAGGAGCGGCTCGAGCACGGCGTGCCGATCCCGGACGACCTGATGGACCAGCTTCGCGTCGTGGCCAAGAACGCGAACGTGCCGTTCCAGCTCGCCGGCGGGTCGTGACCCAGACGGGCTGGATCGGCAAGCCGGTCAAGCGTGTCGAGGACGCGCGGCTTCTGACCGGGCGCGGCGCCTACATCGACGATCACCCTCCGGTCGCCAACGCGCGCCACGCGGCGATCGTGCGCTCGCCGGTGGCCCACGCGAGGATCCGCGGCTACGATCTGTCGGCCGCGCTGGCCCTCGACGGCGTCGTCGGCGTGCTCACCGGCGAAGACGTCGCCCGGCACACCAAGCCCTTTTCGGTCGGGGTCACGGCGCCGATCCACTACTACTGCGCGGCGACCGATCGAGTCCGGTTCGTCGGAGAGCCGGTGGCGATCGTCGTGGCCCGAAACCGCTATGTCGCCGAGGACGCCGCCGATCTCGTCCGGGTCGACTACGAGCCGCTCCCGGTCGTCGTCGATCCCGAGCGCGCGCTCGATCCGAGCGCGCCGGTCCTCCACGAGGCGGTCGGGTCGAACCTGGCCGGACATCGACGCCTGGTCTACGGCGATCCCGACGGCGCCTTCCGGGACGCCGACGTCGTGATCCGCGACCGGTTCAGCTTCCCGAAGTACGGCTCGACGCCGATCGAAACGTACGGCGTCATCGCGCGCTGGGACCCGCTCGACGGCGTGTGCACGGTGTGGTCGAACTTCATGGGGCCGTTCATCATGCACCCCTTGACGGCGCGCGTGCTCGGTCTCGCGGAGAACAAACTGCGCTTCATCGTGCCGCCCGACATCGGCGGCTCCTTCGGCATCAAGTCGTCGATCTATCCGTACATCGCCCTGATCGCTCTGGCCGCCATGCGGCTCGACGTGCCGGTCAAGTGGATCGAGGACCGGCGCGAGCACCTCCTGGCGTCGTCGAGCGGCACGGATCGAGTCGCCTATCGCGAGGTGGCCGCACGCCAGGACGGAACGATCCTCGGCATGCGCTTCCGGTGGCTCGACAACGTCGGTGGCTACATCAGGAGCCCGGAGCCGGGTTGCAGT
>QHSM01000789.1 GCA_003221595.1 Candidatus Rokuibacteriota bacterium
CGTCTGTGGCGTCCGGCCGACGGCCTTCTGGAGCCACTCCAGATCTTCCTGCGAGGCGCGCAGGCAGGGGATGCCCAGCATCACGCAGTTGCCGAAGAAGATCTCGCCGAAGGAGCCGCCGACGATGGCCGCGATGCCCCAGCGCATCAACGCCTGCGGAGCATGCTCGCGTGAAGAGCCGCAGCCGAAGTTCTGGCCGACGACCAGCACCGACGCGCCCTGGAATGCCTTCTGATTGAACGGATGCTCGGGGTTCTGCTTGCGCGCGTCCTCGAAGGCGTGCTCGCCCATGGTCTCGAAGGTCACTTCCTTGAGAAAGCGCGCGGGGATGATGCGATCGGTGTCGATGTCGTTGCCGGCCACGGGAATGCCGCGGCCCACGATCTGGCGCCGCCTGTAGTCGGTGCTCGTGCTCATTTCAGGATCTCCCTCACGTCGGCGACGGCGCCTGTAATAGCGGCGGCGGCGACCATCGCTGGACTCATCAGCAGCGTTCGGCCGGTCGGACTGCCTTGTCGACCAATGAAGTTTCTGTTGCTGGACGAGGCGCTCATCTCGCGGCCCACGAGCTGGTCCGGATTCATGCCCAGGCACATCGAGCAGCCGGCCTTGCGCCACTGAAAGCCGGCCGCCATGAAGACCTCGTGCAGGCCCTCGGCTTCGGCGGCCTTCTCGACCTGCTGCGAGCCGGGCACGATCAGCGCGCGCACGCCCTGCGCCACCTTGCCCTTCTTCGCCACCTCGGCGGCGATGCGCAGATCGGAGAGACGGCCGTTGGTGCACGAGCCCACGAACGCCACGTCGATCTTGGCGCCCTTGATCGGCTGCCCCGCCTGGAAGCCCATGTGCGCGAGCGCCTCGCGGAAGGTCGGCCGCTCGGGCTCGGGCTGGGCACCACGCCGCGGCCTTGTCGAACGCGGCCCCGGCGGGCGCGTACTGGCGGCCGCGCAGGTAGTCGATCGTCGTGGAGTCGGGATTGACGTAACCGCAGCGCGCGCCGCCCTCGATCGACATGTTGCAAACAGTCAAACGCTCCTCCATCGTCATGCGATCGACGACCGATCCGGCATATTCGTACGCGTACCCCACTCCGCCTTTGACTCCCAGGTTGTTGATAATCGCCAGAATGACGTCCTTCGCGTAGACGCCCCGGGACAAGGCACCCTCGACGCGCACCTGGCGGAGCTTGGGCTTGGCCATGGCCAGGCACTGGGTGGCCAGCACGTCGCGCACCTGCGTCGTGCCGATGCCGAAGGCGATCGCGCCGACGGCGCCGTGGGTCGAGGTGTGGCTGTCGCCGCAGGCGATGGTCATTCCGGGCTGGCTCAGGCCGAGCTCGGGGCCGATCACGTGGACGATGCCCTGCTTGCCGGTCGACATGTCGAAGAACGGCAGCTTGAACTCCTTCATGTTCCGGATCATGTGGACCGCCATCTCCTCCGCCAGCGGATCGGCGTAGGGGCGGGTCTGGTCGGTCGTCGGGATGATGTGGTCGAGCGTGCCGAAGGTGCGCTCGGGCATGCGCACCGTGAGCTTCGAGTCCTTCATCATCTGGAAGGCCTGCGGCGTCGTCACCTCGTGGATGAGGTGCAGGCCGATGAGGAGCTGGGTCTGGCCGGACGGCAGCGTCCGGACCGTGTGCGCCTCCCACACCTTGTCGAGCAGCGTGCGTGCCATTGAAGCTTCCTCCTCGCGCGCATGCTGCCTCACGCCAATTATGTAGTCTAGTGAAACATTCTGGGCCGAATGGTGAGTTGAGTTTAATGATCAACACCGCGCTCTTTCCCGCGCTCGAGACGCTCCTGGCGGTGGCGCGCACGGGCTCGGTGGGCGCGGCGGCGAGGTCGACCTCGCGGTG